>JAFWKS010000423.1 GCA_017511325.1 Erysipelotrichaceae bacterium | reverse complement strand
TTGAAAATCAACGGCTACTATTTAAAAAGATGCCTAAGCATCTTCGTCTTCCATTATCCTTTCACTTAGATCAAAGCGATCGGCGACAAATCTTGTGACCAGCGGATCAACTATCAGCAGCAAGCCGCAGTATACCGCAAATCTGCCCCAGAAATTTTCAGTGATCATATCGACCAGCGGTCCAAGCAGGAATATCTCGGCAGCCGCCAGTATCAGATACGTCCCCATGCATATCAGAAAGTATCTGAGCATCTTCTTTTTCATCAGAACATCACCTTGTTATGAAGGACTCTGCCCAGGATCTTGATCTCATCAGGTCTGAAACGGCGATCAGGATACTTCTTATTGGCAGCTTTGAGGGTGATGCCGTTCTTATCGACGGCAGCTTTTTTGACTGTGACTTCATTGCCGCCAAGTAAGAAGACACCTATTTCCTTATCTTCTATATAATCCTGTTTCTTTACGAAAACCATATCGCCATCACCGATCCTCAGATCGATCATCGAATCACCTTTGACTTTGAGATAGAAATACTCACCCGCTCCGTATTCGCTGTTATTGATATATTCATAGCCCATGATGTTCTCATCGGCATACATGTCGTATCCGGCCTTGACTTCACCTAAGATCGGCACAGCCTTCTGATCGTTGCGAATATTCATATTAAGCAGATGATCCACATCGACATTGAATATCTCGGCCATCTTATTGAGAGTTTTGACCCGTGGGAAAGCTGAACCGTCTTCCCATTTCTGAATAGTCGTAAACGATTTGTATCCCAGTCTTTCGGCCAGTTCATCCTGCGACATATTGTTCGCATAACGCAGAAAACGCAGATTGTCCTTGAATTCCATATTTTTTCCTCTTGATAATATAATGATATATTAGACTTGATTTTTGTTCAAGTTATTATTGAACTTGATTGTTTTTCAAGTATAATGAAATTATGAACAGAGTCATACTCCATTGTGATCTGAACTGCTTCTTCGCCTCCGTAGAAATGCTGTATCATCCGCAATATCGCGATGTGCCGATGGCTATTGGCGGTGATCAGGAAAGAAGACACGGCATCATACTGGCTAAGAACGTTTTAGCCAAGCAAAGAGGCATAAAGACCGCTGAATCGATCCGCGATGCAAAAAAGAAATGTCCCGAACTTGTCATTCGTCAGGCTGATTATGAAAGCTACATGTATTTTTCTGACAAGGTCAGGCAGATCTATTATCAATACACCGATAAGGTCGAACCTTTCGGCATCGACGAATGCTGGCTCGATGTCAGTGAGAGCGTGAACTATTTTGGATCGATCGACAATATCGTAAAACAGCTGCTGTTCAGGATCAGAAACGAACTCGGCCTCACCATATCGATAGGCATAGCTGACAACCGCTACTATGCCAAACTCGGATCCGATCTGGCAAAAGAAGATTCCTTCTGTTATGTAAATAGTCTTAAAGATATCGAATACATGAGTGCCGATGCTTTGTTAGGAGTAGGAAAGCACATGTACGAAGCACTTAAGGCCTACAATATCCAAACGATCGGCGATCTCGCCGGCAAGCCCGTCAGTTATCTGATAGAGCATTTTGGCAAGTATGGGCAAAACCTTCACGATATTGCCAACGGCATCGATCATCAAGCCATAGGTTCATTTGCCCATCAGGAAGAAACGCCTAAATCTATCAGCCATACGATCACTTCCTACAAGGATATATCTGATATCGATGAGTTAAAGCTCGTATTGACTTCCGTCAGCGAACATGTAGCTACCGATCTAAGAAAGCAGGGTCTTTACTACAGCACGGTGCATGTCTTTTTAAGAGACAACAGGATGAATGCCAGAACGATACAGGAAACATTAAAAGAGAATTCCGATCTGGCCAAAGATATCTATGATGTATCTTTGAAACTGTTTGAACAAAACTGCAATTTCACTATCCCCTATCGGGCCATAGGCGTAGCTGTCTCCAAGCTATGCGATTACAAGCAGACCTATCAGACCAGCCTTTTTGAAGAGAGCACTTATTCGCTCAAACAGAAGAAAATGGAACAGGCCATGGACGACATCAGGAGAAGATTCGGTGATAAAGCGATCCATTCTTTGAGGATGCTGCAGGACAGAAAGCTT
>JAFWKS010000036.1 GCA_017511325.1 Erysipelotrichaceae bacterium | reverse complement strand
TGTTGGTATCGAAAGATTGGCGATGCTTAAATATGGCATCACTGATATAAGAGATCTATATACAAATGACATCCGTTTCCTGGATGGTTTTAAGAGATAGGAGGACGGGAAAATGAAACTAAGTTTAAAATGGTTAAGTGATTTCATAGATCTATCTGGTCTGAGTGATGAACAGATAATGGAACAGATGGTAAGATGCGGATTCGAAGTAGAATCTGTTGAAAAACTTTCTGAAGGAACAAATCTTGTCGTAGGAAAGGTCATTGAATGCAAGGACCATCCTAATTCAGATCATCTGCATGTGACAAAGACGGATATCGGAAGTGAAATTCTTGATATCGTTTGCGGTGCTCCAAACTGCCGTGAAGGACTTAAGGTCATCGTTGCCAAAGTTGGCGCTAAATTGCCAGGCGGAGAGATCAAAGCCGGTGTAATAAGAGGAGAGACCTCTAACGGCATGCTTTGTTCGCTTAAAGAACTCGGCATCAAGGAAGAGATACTTCCGGCTGATTCACCAAGTCACAACGGTATCGAAGAACTTGATGACCGCTTCGAAGTAGGCGAGACTGATATTTTGAACAAACTTGGCTATGAAGATACTATTTTTGATGTATCTATCTATGCCAACAGACCTGATTGTCTGGCTATGCATTACATGGCAAAGGAGATGGGCGCTATTCTTGACCGCAAGGTTATGCTTCCTGATTTTGAAGGTGCCGCCAGCATTGGCAAAAAGTCTGATTTCAAGCTTAGTTCTGAATCCGAAAACTGTCCGCATTTTCTGGCCAAGGTCGTAAACAGTGTTACGATCAAGGAATCTCCAGAATGGATGAAGCAGCATCTCAGAGCCAATGGCGTTAAATGCATAAACAATCTGGTCGATATTTCCAACTATGTAATGCTTGAAACAGGCCAGCCACTTCATTTCTATGATCTCAGAAGCAATAAAGCCAGAGAGATCACTGTAAGAGATGATTACGAAGGTACTTATACGGCGCTTGACGGTGTCGAATACAAGATCGAAAAGGGCGATCTGATGATCACATCAGAAAACAAGCCGATCGGTATTGCGGGCATCATGGGCGGTGACAATACGAAGATCCTTGATGACACTTCATCTTTGATCATAGAAGCTGCCTTATTTGATCATGCCCAGATCAGAAGAACGGCCAACAGACTTGGTCTGCAGACTGAAGCTGCTGCAAGGTTCTCTAAAGGCTTGGAGCCTTTAGCTCAGAATAAAGCAGTCGATCGTGCCGTACAGCTGCTTATCGAACTGGCTGATGCCAAAGATTTTGAAGAAACGGTCGAATACGGCAAAGCTGATTATCAGCCATACGAGATAAAAGAATCATTGGCTCATCTTAATACACTCATCGGCAAGGAATATACTCTGAAAGAAGCTGCTGATGTCATGAAGAGACTTGCGTTTAATGTAAAGACTGAAAATGACTGTTTCATAACTTCCATCCCTTCTTATCGTGCCATGGACCTTGTGATCCCTGAAGACATCGACGAAGAGATCGTCAGACTTACAGATTTCGATGATCTCAGATCCACTCTGCCTTTGATGCCGCAGACCGTAGGGAAGCTTACAAATATACAGAAGATCAGAAGGATTATCAGAGACATCCTCACAAAACACGGTTTTTACGATACCGTCAACTATACTCTGGTCTCCGATAAGTATATCCAAGATGCATTGCTTCCTGCCGGAAAGGCGGTTGAACTCGTTTCACCGTTGTCTGATGCAAGAAGATATGTGCGTACATCTTTGATGAATTCGCTTCTTGAAGCCCTTTCTTACAATCTTGATCACAATAACAACAATGTGAATATCTTTGAGATCTCAAAAGTTTACAGTGAAGGCAATGAAGAAGAAAGACTGGGCATCATCCTGCAAGGCAATACGATCGAGGAAAAGCTGAAGCATCTTGAACTTAAAGCCGATTTCTATGTCATAAAGGGCATCGTTATGGAGATCTTGAATACTTTAGGTTTTGAACTGGGCAGGATCCAGCTGAAGGAAAACGATCTTGATACAGTTCATTTCCATCCGTATCAGTCTGCAGCTCTGTTTATGAACAACAAGCCTTTATGTATCTTCGGTAAACTTCATCCTGCATATCTGAAGTCATG
>JAFWKS010000422.1 GCA_017511325.1 Erysipelotrichaceae bacterium | reverse complement strand
TTTCCAAACCTTCCTTATACAACTGCGTTTCAGCATATATAAACTCATCATTATCAGGATCTTTGTATCCGCCACTTCCTACAGATTCTTTCAGCTGCTTTTCTGTGCTTTGATCCCACCAAAGGATAGATGATATGCGACCTCCTTCGGCATAAAGAAGATCAAGGAAGGACTTCCAATCCCTGAATAATAATTCTGAACAGAAGGAATAATTCTCTATATAGTTCTGTATTCTTTCGTTTGTCATCTTTATCCTCTCGAATTCCGATTTGTCTTTCTAAATTAATTATACAAAAAAGGACCTTACAGTCCCGTCTTATACTAATTGGTGGAGTCGGAGGGACTCGAACCCTCGTCCTAGAATAATCCCACATTCAAACGTCTACAGTTTAGTTTAAATTTGAATAAGACAATACCTATGGATTTAAACAGCCGGATATTGAATTCGTCTTTTCGGTTTTCGGATGGCAAGAGAAGAACTAAACTTGCTTCACCTAGCTTGTGTATACGACTGCCTGCTACAAGCTTTACAGACAGAAGTGCTTAAAGCCTACGTCGGCTGTTGATTAAGCGAATGCTAATTCAGTGTTAGCGTTTATTTTGTTTTGATGATTAGGTCATCACTCCACTGCAGTCTGAATCAGACTAGACCAGTCGAAACCAAATTCGACCCCGTGTGTATCTATTAAATAATAGATACCTGATCTTGTCAATTACTTTTTGAAGAACTTGATCAGAAGAAGGATTGCTGCAATAACCAAGCAAACAATCAGGATAATCGCCAGAATACCCGGAGCTCTGCGCATTGGATCCGGTGCAATGTCGGCGAAAGCAACTCTGGTAAATAGATTCATGATCATCAGGGTTAAGAGCGAAAAGCTTAAAATATTATTTTTTGACATACGATACCTCCTGTTATAGAAATAAGATTCAAAACAAAGGAAACGATCAGATAATCCTTTCTGCCTGCCAAATATTTTTTATAGATGAGATATTCGACAAGCACTACTATCGGTTCAAGAACCAGATAGGTCAGGATCGTTCCTGTATCTATACATAAATAATACATCAACATCAAGGAAAAGTAGACCAGAAGCGGATTGGTGATGATATTTGTAAGCATGATCAGCAGAAGATCTTTTTTATTTCTGATCCCAAACAGCAGGACTGCCCCAAGTTCTTCAAACAGGAGCGTCAGAATAAGAGGCTTAAGAAACAGATACAGGTCACTCATGATCCTGTTCCTTTTTGGATATTTTTATCGCAAGATATAGTATAGCCAGTGAAACAAGCGAGGCCATGACACCAAACGGCGATGGTGCAAGATCATTGACATATCCGTAATGAACAGGAAGATAGCCAAGGAATAAACCAAAGGTCAAAATGCCAAACGCAAAGCCCGGCATATCAGACATATTCATAGAAAGCAGATAGAGGGTTATCGGCATCGTCATATTGAAAAACAGTAAGGCCAGCATGCCCGGGATCAGATAATCAGCGAAAAAATAGGCCAGAGCACTTATGCATAAAGTAATGATCACTGTCTTTTTCATTCCGTATTCAGAACTTAAAAAACCACCGATCATCTTTCCTGAAGCTACTGCGATCACACTGATAATGGTGATCAGATCTCCTTTCTTCCAGGGAAAACTGATGGCCATGCCGGTCAGGGAGCGTATTATGACTACCACGAAACAAAGAAGGATGATATATATGAGTTCCTTTCTCTCAAAAGAAAACTTCCTGTATTTGATTGTAAGCTGCCTTTCTTCGCTGCTTCTAAAAGCGAAGAAGGAAACTCCACATAATGCAACCGCTACGATGATCTGAATAAGAAGATAAAGATCCGTATCGTGATAAAGGATTCCAAGGATCAGGCCGATCGCTCCAGGAGCTACAAAGCAGCCCAGGGCCTTGCCGTCAAGACCGTGGTCATCATCTTCATGGATGCTCAAAACACCTCCGCCTACATGAAACAAGGCGTTACCTATGCCAAGGATGATATGAGAAAGAAAAGATCCGATTATCGTTAAAGCTACGCCAACGCACATAAACAGCATGCCTGGTCTGATGGTTTTCTTGCATCGATCAGACCACATATCGATAAGAATGCCCATCGGCATCTGCAAGGCAAAGGCACAGAAATTGTATAGAAGGAAAGCTTCATAGCGCTTTGCGAAACTGTGATATAAAGAAAAGGCACAGAGAAAATCAATGCCCATATGGCACAGAGACAACAATAGAGTAAGTCTATAATCTTTGAGCTTTGTCATCTTTTTAATTATCGCTTATTTCCAGGAAAATAAAAATGGCTTCGTACAGAAACCATTTCATATCTTTTATTCGTAGTAATCGAGCACATCAGCCGCATAGGCTCTGGCTTCTTCTTCACTATCGAAGAGTCCGATGAAGACATAGTCAGCCATGGCCCCGGTCAAGGCTTCCTCAACCGGTCCTTCCTGAATGATGACGTCATGGTATTTTTCTCTGACTTCATCATATGACAGTTTGAAGTTCAATCCATATCTTCTTGAAGCAAAGCAGCAGACCTTCTGATAATCCTTCTGTTTATCTGTGCGGTCAAAGACGATCATGTCAGCCCAGATCTTGTAGACATCAGTACCGTTAGCCCAGTTCTTCATAGTCGGAGCGATACCGCCGCTAGGACGCATGTTTACTTCCAGAGCTACGATGTCGCCTTTCTTGCCGATATGCTGATCGGCCTTGAGACGGAAGAACTCGAAGTGGATCATCCTGCTTTTTACTCCGAAGGCTTTGACTGTCTTTCTGCCTGCCTCGAGCAGATCATCAGGCAGGACGCTTCTTTCATAGAAACATGAGTTCAGATTCAGACTTACCGTGTCCATCAGACTTGTCACGGTGACATTGCCGCTTTCAAACAGTGCTTCACCTTTGGAATTGATGATCGCATCATAGGTCTGAACTTCGCCATTGATGAATTCTTCCATAATGTATTGCACATCCGGTTTGTTTTCAAAGAAACGCTTCAGGCCTTCTTCTTCCTTGATCTTGAATGTACCGTTGGCACCGACGCCATTGTCCGGTTTTACCACGACCGGATATCCGACTTCCTTGATGAACTTGAGACAGTTTTCATAGTTGTCTACGATGTGATATCTGGCAACAGGGATCCCGGCCTTGAGATAGTTCTCCTTCATCTTTGATTTGTATTTGACAGCCTCCATATCTTCGATATGAAAACCGGTATTGATGTTGAAGTCGTTTCTTAATCGTGCATCTCTTTCAAGCCAGTACTCATTGTTTGTCTCGAGCCAGTCGATCTTTCCATACTTGTAGGCGAAATAAGCGACTGCTCTGTAAACTTCATCATAGTTCTCTAAAGATGAGACTTTGTAGTATTCATTCAATGAACCTTTGAGATCATCAGTAAGATAGTCATAATCCGCATCACCGATACCCAGTACATTCATACCGTTTTCCTTAAGATGGTGACAGAAATTCCAGTGATTGGCCGGAAAGTTTGGTGAAATATAAATAAAGTTACCCATAGTATTATTCTCCTAACAGATAAGGCAGGAAGTAAGGAACCTGCTTGTACCACCAAGGCCAGTCATGGTTGACATCATAGCCCCAGTAATCTACCCAGATGTTTATTCCCAAAGCGTGGAAACGCTCGTCGATATATCTTGTGCTCCATGGTTCTTCCCAGGCACCCTGGCCGACACAGACGACTGCTTTATTGTTGTTGTAGCGTTCAATGAACGGATGATCGGCAGGCATGTTGGTCATATAGTCGGTAATGGAATTCTGGTAAACTACTTCATCCATGTAGTCGCCAAGGAAGAAGGAAGCGTTATAGACACCGCTTAAAGCCAGGCATCTGTCAAAAAGATCCGGGAACCTGAGGTAGAGGTTCAAGGCATGCGTCGCACCCATCGAACAGCCAAAGGTCATGATGCCAGGATAACCTGTCCAGCCGTTTTTCTCATTGACGTATTCTCTGATAAAAGGAACGACTTCTCGGGTGATGTAGTTGATCCATTCCTCATGATGTCTGATCCTGTAGTATGGATCACCGTTCTTATCAGACCAGGTCTCCGCATCGATCGTGTCAATCGCAAAGACGATGCATTTGCCGTCATCGATCCAAGGCGCAAAAGTATCTGTCAAATGGAAATTCTCAAAGTCAAAGAATCTTCCATCCTGGCAAGGAATGAACAGGATAGGTCTTCCATGGTGACCATACACCTTGATAGGCATATTGCGGTTGAGATTGTAGCTATAGTAATCATGATAATTTGTTTCCATGTTCATTCACTCCTATAAACGGTAAAACAGCGTCTCCATAAAAAACGGCAGCTGCTTCTCCCAGGAAGCCTCATTGTGGTTTCCTCCAGGTACGATCCTGCTGTTCAGCAGCACCTTCTTTTTAAGCAGAAGATTCGTAGCGTTGGCGAAATCTTCTCTGGCACTTCCCCATTTGATCTCGTTTTCGCCATAGTCCATATACAGTACGGTATTCTTTCTGAACTTGCTGTCTTCGATCATCTTCATTACTTTGTCCGGTGAAAATGAAAGCGATGGAGACAAGGCGGCACCTCTGGAGAAAACATCATTATATTCGCAAAGGGCATAAAGAGTCATCAGACCGCCCATTGAACTGCCGGAAATAAAAGTATAACGCCTTTCGGGTCTAGTCGGATAATTGTCATCGATATAAGGCTTAAGCTCCTTGGTGAACCAGTCCATCGTCTTTTTACCCCGGCCTTTGATCTTGCCGAACTCAGGATCATTAAAATCAAAAGGTGAATATTCAGACAGTCTGCCGCCATAGCGGTATTTTTCCGCATGATGGTTGCATTCAACACCGACGACCATCAAAGGGACATCATTATATACAAGGTAATCATAAAGGCCCCAGCTCTTGCCATAGGTAGCTTCTTCATCAAAGAAGATATTATGGCCGTCAAACATATACAAGACCGGGAATCTGTTTCCTTCATCGGGAACGTAGATATATATCTTTCTTTTTTCTTTACCCGTAAGCTGAGGGATATCTGTTTCAATAATATCAATCATGGTCTCAATCCTAACTATTTTATTTT
>JAFWKS010000421.1 GCA_017511325.1 Erysipelotrichaceae bacterium | reverse complement strand
GATTAAAAAGAAGGAAAATGACGGCATTTCTTTAAGAACAATACATCTATTGATGATAATCGGGGCAACGATCATCTCTATTGTGATGTTTTATTCTACTTTCCGTCTTTCCAGAAGCTTCACTTATTTGACCGAGACTTCTGAGCAGCAGATCGAGATGCGTAAGGCTGCCCGCGAATTATCCGATGCATCAGACTTTCTTACAGAGAATGTCCAGCGTTTTACGATCCTTGGCGATGTTCATTATATGGATGAATATTTTCTCGAAGCATTTGAAGAAAATCATCGTGAAGAGGCGATCGAAAAGATGGAGAATAACTCCCTTAACAATGCCGCTCTGGAAGACCTGAAAGAAGCCATGAACGCTTCCTTGGAACTCATGAACAGGGAATACTATGCGATGAGACTGGTCATCGATGCCAAAGGCATAAAAGATTATCCCGAGATACTAGATTCGGCTAAATTATCTGAACAGGACCTCAAACTTGATGAAAACCAGAAAATGCAGCTGGCTGCACAAATGGTCCATGATGAAGAATATTACGCCAAGAAAAACCATATCAGAGAGATGATGAGAGCTTCTCTTGATGAACTGGAGAAGACTGCTTATGACAATGATGCGGCAGCTCTGCAGTCACTTCGCAAAGAGATGCTGATTGTACGTTTTATCATAATCCTTCAGATCGCGGTAATGATATTCATGGTCTGGCTGACATCCAAACTGGGAATACATCCGGTTCTGACTGCGGTAGACCGCATCAAGGCTGATGACACCATACCGGAGACCGGAGCCAATGAGTTCCGCTATCTTGCGCGTGCCTACAACAAGATGTACGAGGCTTATAAAAAGAGTCTTGAAAGACTTAATTTCAAGGCTTCTCACGATGAACTTACCGGCGCATATAACCGGGCTGGCTATGATCTTCTTATTTCAAGTATCGATCTGAACAATACCTATATGATGCTTTTTGATGTAGACAACTTCAAAAGCATTAACGATACCTATGGGCATGAAACAGGAGACAAAGTTCTTGTCAAGCTTGTAAAAGTCATGAAAAAGAACTTCCGCAATGATGACTATATCTGCAGGATCGGTGGAGATGAATTCGTAGTTCTAATGCTTCATTCTTCCGATGTAGATCGAAGCCTGATCGCCCAGAAGATCGATGAAATAAACAGAGAGCTTTCTGCGATCGATGACGGATTGCCTGCGGCTTCGATCAGTGTCGGTATTGTCCATGGAACAGATGCCAAGGATGCAGAAAGCCTGTTTGAGAAGTCCGATGCGGCAATGTACCGTTCTAAACAGAATGGAAAAAATACCTATACCTTCTATTCTGCGGCTGAAGATACAAAGGATTAGCCGTATATTCAGATTATTGTATTTTCTTTGAAAGAGGCATCTGATTGCTTCTTTTCTTTTGATGCAGAGATCGAACGAACAGGAACAGATGATCGATATGATAAAATGAGGATATATCTATACATTATTTCTGAAAGGAACATCCAAATGCGAAAAGATGCCAGAAGGGTAGATGTCAGCAGCCTGATGCAGTGCTGTATCGATCTTAAACCAACAAGAAAAGAAAATGAGGTCTATATAGACCGTAAAGTAAATGTCACAAAACTTGTTGAATACATGGAAGGATGCAGGAAACAGGGGAAGCATTACACTTATTTTCACGCCTTTCTTACTGCGATAGCGAAAGTCATGTACAATAGACCAAAACTCAACAGGTTCATAGCCAACAGGCATATGTATGAACATAATGAGATAATGCTTTCTTTTGTTGCCAAGATCAGTCTGGATGATAAAGCTGAAGAAATGATGCTGGTGATCCCGATTGAAGCAAGCGACAATATAGAAACGATCGCAGCCAAGACGGCTTCAAAGGTCGACAAGCTCAGAAATTTTCGCGCTGAAAAAGCCGGAGCGAATCAGTCAGCAGACATCCTGGGGAAACTTCCCAATATCATCAGAGTTCCGCTGTTTGGGATCATCAAGTTCTTCAGCGAATTCGGTCTTCTTCCGAAAACCTTCACCGACAACAATATCTACTTTACCAGCATGATAATATCCAATCTCGGTTCTATTGAATGTGGAGCAATATATCATAATCTTGCCGATTTCGGAACCTGTTCTTCATTGGCGACGATCGGCGAGATCTACACTGAAAGACGTTTCAGCAAGCATGGTGATGAAGAAGTCCAGAAAGTGTGCGATCTCGGGATCACACTGGATGAAAGGATCGCAGACGGTTTCTATTTTGCAAGATCGGTTTCGATGATTGAGCATATTCTGCTCAATCCTGAGCTTCTGGATGATCCAATCAGCGAGAAAATAGCAATATAGAAAAGTGTACTTTTAAGCAGATAAAAACTATTTATTTATAATTTTATTGGGAGAACTAAATATGAGCGAAGCATTAAACATTGTTAAAGATACGACACTTACTTATGATCAGACTCTGCTGGCCCTGGCAAAACTGGGCGAGAACAGCGATGATTCAATCAGATTTTCAGAAGATTATTATAAGGCAAAAGAGGCAGGAGCTCTTTGCGATCTGAATGAAGGACATCTGCCATACAGACCGAGGTATATCTGCCCCGATTATGAACTTCTGTTTGAAAAAGGCTGTGTTTTTTTAGGCCTTACTCCTCCTGAAGATCTTCTGGAAGCGGTAAACTGTCTTGAGATCTTCTATTCCCATGTCCCGTCAATAACCTGCTATCCGGTATATCTTGGCGATCTTGACAAGCTGCTGGAACCTTTTGTGCTGAAAGAAGATAGAGAATATGCCAAGAAGATCCTGAGACTTTTCCTGTTGCATATAGATAAAGTTCTGACCGACTCATTTGTCCATGCGGATATCGGGCCTGAAGATTCACTTACCGGCAGGCTTCTTCTTGAACTGACTGAAGAGATGCAGCTGGCGATACCTAATATCACACTTAAATATGATCCTGAGCTGACCAGCGATGATTTTGCCTTGGCCTGTATCAGGTGCATGCTGAAGAGCGCAAAACCTTCATTTGCCAATCACCAGATGTTTGTCAAAGAATGGGGTGAGGATTACGCGATCGCTTCCTGCTACAACGGATTAAAGAAAGCCGGAGGCGGTTATACGCTTCCTAGACTTAAACTGTATGAATGTTCCTTGACTGCCAAGGATGCGGATGATTTTATCAATAATGAACTTCCTAGATATATCGATCTGCAGCTTGAATACATGGACAAGAGAGTAAAGTTCTGCGTCGAGGAATCGAACTTCTTCAAGTCAAATTTCCTGGTTACAGAAGGTTTCGTAAAGCAGGAGAACTTCACCGGCATGTTCGGCCTTGTGGGACTTGCGGAATGTGTAAACCATCTCCTGCATATCGAAGACAAGAAAAAAGGCTTCGGGCTGAACAAAGAAGCAACACAGCTGGGGCTGAAGATAATTGAAGTAATTGAAAAACGCGTCAATGAACATGTTGCGCCTTATTGTGACGCTTTCGGACACAGGTACAGACTGCATGCGCAGGTAGGCATCGATACCGATGGCATGAAAGATTCGCCTGGTACAAGGATCCCTATATTTGCTGAACCGAGTATCCTGGAGCAGCTGAAGGTAAATGAAATGTTCCATCCGTATTTTCCTACCGGAACAGGCGACATCTTCAAATTTGAAGAAACATATAAAAAAACACCGGAAGCTGTTTTGCCGATCATCAAAGGTTCTTTAAGCAACGGACTGCGATATTTTTCCGGTTATCTTGAAAACTGCGATGTTGTAAGAGTCACGGGTTATCTTGTCAAGAAGTCGGAGATCGAAAAACTCAATCAGAAGAAACAGTCCTTGAACAATGTCACAGTCTTTGGCAAAGGCGCTCAGGATGGTGCTCATGCTCTGGACAGAAGGATCGTGCGTCATGACGATTAGCGCTCCTGTCAACAGAATAATTCCGTTTTCCAATGTCGATGGACCATCCAATCGGATGGCCATCTTTTTTCAAGGCTGTCAGTTCAATTGCCGTTTTTGTCACAATCCGGAGACGATCAATATGTGCAGCAGCTGCGGTGACTGTATTAAAACCTGCCCGGTAAATGCTCTCAGTCTTGTCGATGGGGAAGTCGCATGGAACAAGGATATATGCGTTAACTGCGATACATGCATCAAGACCTGCAGCAGCAATTCTTCACCAAAGATCATATATATGACCGTTGAAGATATTCTGGAAAAGATTGAAGAAGTTAGACCATATATAGAAGGAATTACTCTTTCAGGCGGAGAATGCACTCTTAGAAAAGATCTTATCATGGAACTTTTCCCGAAAGTCAAGGCTCTGGGACTTACGACTTTACTTGATTCCAACGGGTCACTTGATTTCAGAAAAAACAGTCAGATCCTGGAATACTGTGACGGGGTGATGCTGGATGTGAAGGCTGTAGACAGGCAGTTCTCTGACTGGCTCATCAGATATCCCAACGAAGTAGTATTGAATAATCTTGATTATCTTCTGAAGGTAAACAAACTCTATGAAGTCAGAACGATCATTTTCCCGAATAGAGATAAGGACAACAGAGAAACTGTCACTTATGTTGCACAGCATATTCAGGATAGATGTTTCTATAAGATCATCAGATACAGACAGTTCGGTGTCCGGGATGAGGAAAGAGCGCTGCTTGGCGATACGACCACCGAAGAAGAATATGCGATGGAATTTGTTGACCTGGCAAAATCTCTGGGTGCCAGTAAGGCATATATCATATGATCTAGCCGTCTGATCTAAAAAAAGGCGGTTTTATCTTTACAACTATGGGCAGTGTATGATTCAGAGGAACGATTGATCCATTTTATATTATCTGCAGAAAAGGGGGAACTTTATGTACAGAGTTTTGGCTTGTGATCTTGATGGAACGTTGTTAAAAGACGATAAGACTATTTCACAAAGGACGATAGATGAAATGAAAAGGATAACTGATCAAGGTGTGATAATCCTTCCTTCAACGGGGCGCACACACAGGGAACTTCCAACGATTTTAAAAGATCTACCATTTGTTCGTTATGCCTTGTGTTGCAATGGCGGTTCTGTATATGACTATATTGAAGACCACTACATCTATGAGGATTCAATACCTCATGAACTGGCTTTGGAAGTACTTGAATTCGCTGAGTCGCTTCCGGTCTATGAATCCGTTATCGTAAACGGTGAACGTATCGTTCAGGGCAACGAGAATGACGAGATAGTCGATTATATCCGTAAAGTGGCAGTTAAAGGTATCCTTTTCAATTTGAGTGGTGCTCGTTATGTAAAACAAGCATTCGCAAAAAGAGGACAGAACGCCCAGAAGTTCCTGTTTTATTTGAAGGAAGGTTACGATAAAAAAGAGGTTCAGGAAAGACTCTCATCAAGATTTCCGCAGCTGTCAGTATCCTCATCTGGTCCTTTGTTTATTGAGATAAACATCAAGGGCGTAGATAAAGGAAAAGCTCTGACAACTTTCTGTGAAATGATGAATATTCCGATAGAGGAAAGCATGGCTTTCGGTGATGCGGAGAATGATATCAGCATGCT
>JAFWKS010000420.1 GCA_017511325.1 Erysipelotrichaceae bacterium | reverse complement strand
GAGACCGTCAAAGAAGTGTTCTTTGATCAGGCTGACGAAGTTTTCGACAGTGATCGGCGCTGTATCAGGATAGAGTTCAGCTTCCATTTCCTTGCCGTTTTCCATTGTGATTCTGATTTTGATATTTTCCATTTTTTTGTTTTCCTCGCTTTTTTCATTCTATCATTTTAGGTTATAATGTTAACATAAAATTTTTATGGAGGATGACTCATGAACAAGTACGTAGAAGATGTCATTGCTTATGTAAGAAATAAATATGCAGATCAGAAAGAATTTGTTCAGACTGTAGAAGAAGTATTTACTTCAATATCTCCTGTGATCGACAGACATCCGGAGTATGTCAAGGCCGATCTACTTAAGAGGATGGTCGAGCCGGAGAGGATGTTCAGATTCAGAGTTGTCTGGACGGATGATGAAGGCAAGGTCAATACCAATGTCGGATGGCGTTGCCAGTTCAATGGAGCCATCGGACCTTACAAAGGCGGCTTGCGTTTTAAGAATAATGTCAATGAAAGCATCATCAAATTCCTGGGTTTTGAACAGACTTTCAAGAATTCGCTGACCGGCTTGCCGATCGGCGGAGCCAAGGGTGGTTCTGATTTTGATCCGGCCGGAAAATCTGATGATGAGATCATGAGATTCTGCCAGTCGTTCATGAGTGCATTATACAGATACATTGGGCCGGATATCGATGTACCGGCCGGTGATATCGGCGTGGGCGGCAGAGAGATCGGCTATCTATATGGCCAGTATCGAAGACTGAAAGGTGTCTTTGAAAACGGCGTTCTTACCGGCAAGGGACTCAGCTATGGTGGTTCTTTAATCAGACCGGAAGCAACCGGCTATGGTGCCATCTATTATCTTGAAGAAGTATTGAAAGCACATAATGATTCACTTTTAGGCAAAAAGATCGCGGTCTCAGGCTATGGCAATGTTTCATGGGGAATCATGAAGAAGGCTGCTCAGCTTGGCGCTAAAGTTACATACATGTCCGGTTCACAGGGTTACATCCATGATGAAGAAGGCATTAATACAGATGAAAAACTGGATTTCATTCTGGCGTTAAGAGAAAGCAATTCCAAGAATCTCAGATCATATGCGGACAAATTTGGCTGTGAA
Source organism: Erysipelotrichaceae bacterium (assembly GCA_017511325.1). The sequence goes on along the minus strand of JAFWKS010000420.1, from coordinate 10,223 downwards.
TTTGTAGAAGGAGCCAAGTTCTGGGGCGTTGATGATGTAGACATCTATATGCCTGCCGCAACCCAGAATGAGGTCGATCTTGAAGATGCCAAAAAGATCGTCAAAGCCGGTATAAATTATTATCTTGAAGTATCCAACATGCCTACTACGGCGGATGCGATAGAATATCTTAAGGAAAACGGCGTCATCGTTGCGCCTTCAAAAGCAGTCAATGCCGGAGGTGTCGGAGTTTCGGCTCTGGAAATGGCGCAGAACTCGCAAAGACTCCTCTGGACGGCTGAAGAAGTCGATGCCAGATTGAAATTAATGATGCAGGGCATTTATGAAAAATCGGTCGATGCTGCAGAAAGATACGGACTTGGTTATGATCTGATAGCCGGCGCGAATATTGCAGGCTTTGAAAAAGTTGCACATGCTATGATGGAACAGGGCATATTCTGATGGAATTAAAAGACTTAGTCAGAAAGTATTATATAGAAGAAAACTACAACTGCAGCGAATGTCTGATCCATGCAGCCAACGAGTATTATGGATTGGATATCAGTTTTGAAGATATGAAGATGTTTGGCGGATTCGGTTCAGGAATGTATGCCGGTATCGTATGCGGAACACTTGTCGCCAATGTGGCGATCCTGTCCAAGATGGTGATCAGAAACAAAGCCAGGGAAGAGACTGATCAGATCCTTCCGGTAATAAACAGGATGGTCAAGGACTTTAATGAACATTTGCAGGGAACTTCCTGCAGAGAACTGAGGCCGAAATATTACAGCAGGGAAGAATCGTGTCTAAAGACAGTCCTGCTGGCAACAGAAGTATTGGAAAAAGCAGTTGATAAACTGAAAGAAAAAGTTGGGAATTGATGTTCCCAACTTTTATTATCCATTTACTACTTCCAGTATATGTTTGGCTGTCAATCCGTATTTCTCCAGGACGTCCTTCATCTTTCCTGATTCGCCAAAGGTATCATTGATGCCGATCGGCGTGATCTTGGTCGTGATATCTGTCGTTGCTTTGAGTTCAGCGATCGTTGAAAACAGTCCGCCAATGATCGAGTGTTCCTCACAGGTATAGGCGCGCTTGTGGGATCTCAAAAGTTCCAGGATCTCTTTTTCATCGACTGGTTTCAGACATGAGACGTTGACAACGGTTGCATCGATCTCTTCTGCCGCTTTCAAAGCTTCCTGAACCATCAGGCCCATCGCAAACAGGACCACATCACCGTTTCCTTTTCTCAGGACATCGACTTTTTCAAAATTAAATCTGCTGTTCTCATTATAGACATCATCGACCTTGCCTCGGCCAAGTCTTACATAACATGGTCCGTTGATCTTCGAGACATATTCGATAATGGCCCTGGTCTCAAACTGATCGCATGGTACGAAGACTTTCATGTTCGGAAGTACTCGCATCAGCGTTACATCTTCGATCGCCTGATGGGAAGCTCCATCTTCACCTACTGACAATCCCGCATGAGTTGCACAGACTTTGACGTTTAATGCAGGATAGGCGATCGAATTCCTGATGATCTCGTAGGCTCTTCCGGTCGCGAAGATCGCGAAGCTTGAGGCAAAAACGGTTTTGCCTGAGGCAGCCAGACCGGCGGCCATGCCCATCATATTGCATTCAGCAATGCCGGCATTGAAGTGTCTTTCAGGACAGACCTTCTTGGCTTCAATGGTCTTGGTTGATTTAGTCAGGTCAGCATCCAATACGACGATGTTTTCATTTTCCTGAATAAGCTGGGCCAGTTTCTCACCATATGCGTTTCTAGTTTCTTGAGCCATTTAATCAACCTCCTTGAGATCTTCCATTGCGATCTTGTAGTCTTCTTCCTTAGGAGCTGCACCATGCCAAGCATAGTTGTTTTCCATATAGGATACACCTTTTCCTTTTGTGGTATTGGCGATTATGACGGTTGGTTTTCCTTTAGCTTGTCTTGCATAGGCGAAGGCATTTCTCAATGAATCGAAATCGTTGCCGTCACATTCGATCGTGTAAGCACCGAAAGCCTGAGCCTTTTCTAGCAGCGGCAAAGGTCCGATGACATCCTGGACATTGCCATCGATCTGCAGATGGTTGACATCGAAGATGATGCACAGGTTGTCGAGTTCATAGTGGCAGGCTGCCATCAAAGCTTCCCAGACGATGCCTTCCTCAGATTCGCCGTCACCGCACAGAGCGTATACTCTGTTTTCATTCTTGTCGAGTTTGTTGGCGATAGCCATGCCTACGGCCGTTGATACACCCTGGCCAAGTGATCCGGTCGACATATCAACAGCTTCGATATATGACATGTTTGGATGTCCCTGCAGTCTTGAACCGAGTTGTCTGAAACCGTGAATGTCGTCATCGATCAGACCTGCTTCCTTCAGGATCCCGTATAAGCCCGGTGAACAGTGTCCTTTTGACAGAACAAAGCGGTCTCTGTTCGTGCTGCCCTTGTTAGCGTTATTGATATTCATTTCCTCAAAGTAGAGGAAAGTGAGAATATCTGCTGAGCCTAAAGAGCCGCCCGGGTGTCCCGATTGAGCTGAGTAGACCATCTCAATGATGTTTCTGCGGACATTCAGAGCGTGTTTCTTTAATTCATTATTATCCATAACATTATGTCCTCCAACTATTATTATATAATATATGATGATGATTAAACTTTGCGTATTTGACATGGATGGCCTGCTTCTTGACAGCGAACGTCAGATCTATGCGGCGACCGGTAAAGCAGTATCCGAAGAACTGGGAAGACCGCTAAGCCTTGAATTCCTGACAGCCCAGATGGGTGGCAGTTTTACAGCTTATGAACAGCATGTTCTGGAAACATACGGGGAAGACTATCCGCTTGAAGAATACTGGAAGAGATACTGGGAAAGAGCCAACGATCTGATCCTCAATGTGAAGATCCCTCTTAGACCTGGTGTCATAGATATCCTTGATTACTGTAAAGAGAATGATATCAGAATGGCTGTAGCTTCCTCATCCAAAAGATATGTGATCGACAGCTGTCTGAACAATTCCGGAATAAAAGATTATTTTGATCACATCGTCTGCGTGGAAGATGTAAAACAGACCAAGCCTGATCCCGAGATCTTCCTTAAAGCTATCGCTCATTTTAATGTCGATAAAAAGGAAGCTCTCGTTTTTGAAGACGGACACAATGGAGCTCAAGCTGCCATCAGAGGGGGCTGTCCTTTGATTGTTGTGGAAGATCTTGCGTATGTAAGTGAAGAAGACAGAGAAAAAGCAGTCATGGTCATAGATGATATAAGAAAGGCCATTGATTATATAAAGAAGGAAAATGAGAGAACCACTGGCATTTAGACTCAGACCAAAGACCCTCGACGACATCCTGGGACAGAAGCATCTGGTCGGTAAAGACGGAGTTATCAGAAAGTGTATTGAAAACGATACGATCTTTTCAAGTATCTTCTATGGACCTCCCGGTACCGGCAAGACGACATTGGCCAGAGTCATCGCCAGCGAACTGAAAAGACCCTGCCGCAAGTTCAATGCGGTAACCGGCAACAAGAAGGATCTCGATGCGATCTTTTTGGAAGCCAGGATGTCAGGACAGCTGATCCTGATCTGCGATGAGGTCCACAGGCTCAACAAAGACAAGCAGGATCTATTGCTGCCACAAGTGGAAGATGGCTCGATAATCCTGATCGGGGCAACCACCGCCAATCCGTATCATTCGATCAATCCGGCCATCAGATCAAGATGCCACCTTTTTGAATTCAGACCGCTGACAAGCGATGACATAAAACAGGGAATAAACAAAGCGCTCAAGGAAGGCTTAAATGATGAGTACAGCATTGATGATGATGCGATCGAAGTGATCTGTGATTGCGTCAATGGTGACATCAGATGGGCTTTGAACATCCTTGAGCTTTCAGCCATCATCTGTAAAGACAAGCATATCGATAAAGAAACAGTCGAACAGAACTGTCACAACGTGAACAACCGTTCGTTTGGTTCGGAGGACGGACATTATGATCTTCTCTCAGCTTTGCAGAAATCCATCAGAGGATCTGACGTTAATGCGGCACTTTACTATCTGGCGCTGCTTGGTCAGTCTGGCGATGTGGAGTCGATCGAAAGAAGACTGCTGGTGATCGCCTATGAAGATATCGGATTAGCAAATCCTGCACTGGTAGCAAGGACGATCAATGCCTGCAAAGCGGCTGAACACGTCGGCTTTCCTGAAGCGATCATCCCTTTAGGAGTGCAGATCATCGACCTGTGCCTTTCGCCTAAATCAAGGACCGGCGTCGATGCTATACACAAAGCTCAGGGCATCGTCGAATCAAAGGCCTATGATATGCCTAAGTACCTGAGACTTACACCGGTCGGCCTAAGCAAAGATGAGCAGTATTCATATGAACGCTATGACTGTTTCCATAAGATCCAGTATCTGCCAGATGAACTAAAGGACCTGGATCTGTTTGAATCATTCAATTCCAACCGCTATGAACAGCAGCTCAGATCGATATATGAAGAGCTGAAAAAGAATAAACGCACCAGCGATCTTAAGAAACTTTATAAACAGTAGATCCGGAGGATAATAAATGAAGTTTTTAAAAACCAATGAAAACACCAACCGTTATGTGGACAACATCTTTTCGATCGTGAATGCAGCCAAGGCTGATAAGGAAGGCATCAACGCGACAGCAGGCTGTCTGTATGACGAAGAAGGCAGACTGTATACATTCAAATGCGTATTCGAAGAAGAAAAGCACATCACTGCTTTACAGAAGGCAGCTTATGCTTCATCTCCTGCAGGGAATAAGCCGTATCTTGACTCCATCATGAAATTTGTACTGGAAGATAGAGTCTGCAACCATCGCGGGATCATCGCTTCAGCCGGAGGCACCGGTGCGATCTTTATGGCGGTCAAGACCTGCCTTAGTGATGCAGATACGATCATCTATCCTTCGATCGCCTGGGGCAACTATAAAGTCATCGCTGATGAAAACAATCTGAAGGTGCTGACCTATGATCCGTATGATCTTGATGATATGTTCGCAAAGATCGATGAAGTTGAAGGAAAGGTTTTCCTGATCGTCAATTCACCATGTCAGAATCCGCTTGGTCTCTCATACAGTTTAGAAGAATGGACCAGGATCATGAAGAAAATCAACTCTCTTAAAAAGGAAGTGATCCTGCTTTGTGATATCGCTTATATCGACTATGCGAACAATGACCCGAAGAGTTATTTCAAGCTGTTCAACAATATAAATGATAATGTACTGATACTGATGGCCGTATCATGTTCAAAGGCCTTCTCCTACTATGGCCAAAGACTTGGTGCCTTGATCATCATCAATAACGATCCTGAATTCATCGATCTTTATACCAACCTCGCATCAAGACTTGCCAGGACTTCATGGTCCAATCTGAACAATGCCGGAATGATCAATATAGCCAATGTTCTAAGCGAACATTATGATGAATATAAGGAAGAACTTGCTGAAGCCAAAATGATGCTGAAGAAGCGGACTGAATTATTTGTTAGACAAGCGAAAGAATGTGGGTTAGAATTATATAAGTTCTCTGACGGTTTCTTTGTAACGCTGAAGATGACTTCCAACGAACAAAGAGATGCATACCATCAGAAACTGATCGACAACCACATCTATACGATCAAGGTTAATAAGGGCATCAGACTGGGATTATGTTCGGTGCCTTTGAAGATCGTTGATGGTCTGGCCGCAAAATTGAAAGGATTAGAGTAATGGAAGAGAAAAAAGATATTTGGGATAAGATCATGGAACTTCCGATCCTGAGGATATTCCAGCCGATATACAAGAAGTATAAGAGCGTTCTGCTTTATCTGTTTTTAGGAGGATGCGCAACGATCGTCGGTTTCGTTACCAGAACTTTGTTCATCAAGGTTTTGAATATGAACAGCTATCTGGGCGTAGCCTTGTCATGGATCATTGGCACGACGTTTGCGTTTTTTACCAACAGGACGTGGATCTTTGAACATAACGATGACAAGATACTTGGCGAATACATCAAGTTCTGCGGGGGAAGGATCCTGACTTTCTTCCTGGATGAACTGATCAACGGAATATTCTATGAGTACCTTGGCTGGAACTACTATGTTGTATTCCTGTTCTCATCCGCATTTAACGCAATTGTAAACTACCTGCTGTCGAAGTTCTTCGTTTTCAAAAAGGATTAGAAACAGATGGTCTGATCAGTAAATGGTCAGACCTTTTTTTGATGTCATTTATCATCAATGATGATAGAATATAAAACTATAGAGACTGCATGGAGGTGCAAGATGAGAGAATTACTGAAACTTCTTGAAAACAATGCCCGTTATGAGACTAAGGATCTGGCCGCTTTGCTTAATGAAGAAGAAGGCAATGTTGAAGCCAAGATCAAAGAGTGTGAAGAAAACCGCATCATCGCCGGTTATCATACGATCATCAATTGGGAAGCTGCTGATATCGAAGTATCAAAAGCGATCATCTTTGTCAGCTGTGTACCGGAAAGGGAGACAGGCTATGACCGCATTGCAGAAAGGATCGCCAAGTATCCGGAAGTTGAAACGCTGTTTCTGATCTCAGGCAAATCCGAATTTCTGCTGCAGGTAAACGGCAGGAACATGCGCGAGGTCAGCAATTTCGTTGCTCATAAACTGGCACCGACTGACGGCGTAACCGGTACCGAGACGATCTTCGTACTGAAGGAATACAAGCTTAGCGGTGCATACATGCAGGACAATAAAGAAGACGGTGAAAGGCTGCTGGTGACTCCATGATCTTTGACGAAGAAATAAATCAGACGATAAAAAACCTTAAGCCCAGCGGGATCAGAAAATTCTTTGACATCGCCGCAACCAGAAAGGGTGTCATATCTTTAGGTGTCGGCGAACCTGATTTCATCACACCATGGCATATCAGAGAAGCTGCCATCAACGCGATAGATAAAGGCCGTACTTTCTATACCGGCAATAAAGGTTTGCTGGAATTAAGAAGCGGGATCTGTGATTACTATCGCCGCCGTTTTGATGTTTCATATAATCCGGAAGACAACGTCATCGTTACAGTCGGCGGGTCAGAAGCTATCGATATCGTTTTAAGAACGATCGTTAAACCAGGTGATGAAGTCATACTTCCTACACCTGCCTATGTCGCCTATGCAGCGATCATCGAAATGGCCGGGGCAAGAGTCGTTGAAGTCAACTTGACCGAAGAGGATGAATTCAAGCCCACACCTGAAGCACTGGCAAAGGCGATCAGCGAAAAAACTAAAGCAGTCATCCTGAACTTTCCTGGCAATCCGACCGGTGGCATCATGGATTACGATGATTACAAAAAGATCGTTCCGCTTATAAAGAAACATGGCATCTATGCAGTTACTGATGAGATCTACGCCGAACTGACATACGAAGGCAAACACTGTTCGATCGCGGCCTTTGAGGAAATAAAGGACAAGGTCATCGTCATCAACGGTTTCTCAAAAGCCTACTCAATGACAGGCTATCGCATCGGTTATATTCTGGCTCACAAGGAACTGATCAATATGATAAACAAGATCCACCAGTATACGATCATGTGTACTCCAACTTCAAGCCAGTATGCGGCTATCGAAGCAGTCAAAAACGGTGACAACGATATAGAAGAAATGTTCATAAGCTTTAAACAGCGCAGGAACTATATCGTAAATGAACTAAACCGTATCGGCCTTAAGACCCACATGCCTAAGGGCGCTTTCTATGTCTTTCCATCCATTAAGTGTACAGGCCTTAGTTCTGAAGCCTTCTGTGAAAAACTGCTGGATGAACAGAATCTGGCACTGGTACCGGGAAATGCGTTCGGCGATGCCGGTGAAGGCTATGTGCGTATCTCCTATGCCTACTCGATGGAAGAGATCAAACAGGCTATCTCCAAGCTGGAAGAATTTCTTAAAAACTGCTGATACAGTCTCTCTTGGGAGAGACTTTTTTGTCCTATAATAAAAGTATGATCAAACAGATCGGCGTCTTAGGCGCAGGAACATTCGGTATCTCTTTAGCAAGAATGCTGGCAAATGACAGCTATGATGTCATGGTTTTTTCACCTACCGGCAGCAATCTTGAACAGCTGGAAAAGGAAAGGGTACATAAAAACCTTCCCGGGGTAAGCATTCCCGAGAGCATCGTTTTTACCAGGGATATAAAAGAGGCATGTGAAGGAAAACAGCTGCTTCTGTTTGCTGTACCGAGTATATATGTCAGAGAGATCACAAGAAAAGCCAAGGCATATATCAGTGAAGATACGATCATCGTTGATGTAGCCAAAGGCATTGAAGCTGATACGCTTCTTACGATGTCGCAGGTAATAAAGGATGAACTTAAAAATGACAGGATCAAAGTTGTGGCCTTATCAGGACCAACTCATGCGGAAGAAGTCGCAAGAGATCTTCCTTCAACGATCGTCTCAGCCTGTGAAGATGAAAAGACGGCAAGGATCGTTCAGGATGTCTTCATGAATACCTGCATGCGTGTCTATACCAATAAGGATGTATTGGGTGTGGAACTGTGCGGGGCCATGAAAAACATCATCGCTCTGGCTGCCGGGATCTCGACAGGACTGGGCTATGGCGATAACGCTAAAGCAGCTATCATCACCAGAGGCATGGTCGAGATCACAAGACTGGGACTCAAGATGGGTGCCGATAAGGACACCTTCCCGGGACTGGCCGGAATAGGTGACCTGATTGTCACAGCAACATCCGTTCATTCCAGAAACAACAAATGTGGTATCCTGATAGGCCAGGGACTCAAACCAGAAGATGCCATTAAAGAAGTGGGGATGGTCGTTGAAGGTATAAACGCTCTTCCTGCAGCCATGAAACTGATGAGAGAATATCAGATCGAAATGCCTATCACCGCTATGGTCAATGCGATCGTGAACGGAAAGATCGATCCGAAAAGTGCGGTGGCGGCTCTGATGATGAGAGATAAAAAGAACGAAAATAATTACTGATCAAAAGCCGATTTTATGTGATGAACGGCTTTTATTTTTATTCAACGCTGTTCATAGAAAAAAAGAAATATTATATAATTAATTAAAGCCTAAGTTTTTGTAATGTATTTAATTTTTTAGGTAGAGAAGAGAACTAATATGGATGATAACAATAGCACACAAAAAATCAAACTGGGAGTATTAGCACTTCTTTTGCTTCTTTTAATCGGAGCGTGCGGTATTCTTAATGGTTTCCGTTCTTTCAAAAACGAGAACTCTTTGGCTGTTCAAACTGGCCAGAGCAACAGCCCGTCTGATCTGTACTATTCGAATGATGTTCAGTACGATTCTTTTGCCGGTGCCGATGAAGGTGAAGGCGATATCACGTACGAACTCATCCGAGCTCTTGATGATAGAGGAATCTATGTCAGTTATTTTTCTTTGCTTAATGATAAATCGACTCAGATAGTTGTTTCTCCGAACACGCCAGCCGGTACGTACGAACTGCTCATCAGAGCAACGGCATCCGGAGACGATTATCATAAAGCCGGAAGCAAGGAATTCACTATAACAGTGACCATCAACAAAACTGGTGGTTCTTTTGATGAACTTCCTTCTCCGATCGAAGGATTGGTCTATACCGGTAATCCTATGGACCTGGTCAATCCTGGCTCTTCTTCAACCGGTGATATCTATTATAAGGTAGATGATGGTGAATGGACTACCAGCATCCCTCAGGCCAAGGATGTCGGTACCTATACCGTTTACTATAAACTTGTCGGTGACAGCAATCACAACGACATAGATGAACAGTCCTTTACTGTTACGATCAAGACTGCGTCTATAGGAGATAAACCTAGCAGTCTGACTGTTGCCTACAATGGTAAAAAGCAGTCGATCGACTACAAGGAACCTGAACATGTAATAAAGGAAGGCGATGCCAGTGGAACCGTTCCTGGCACCTATAAGGCTGTCTATACACCAGAAAAGAATTACTGCTGGTCAGACGGTACGACTTCTTCAGTTACTGTGACTTTGACGATCACTTCAATAACGATCGACAAACCTTCAGTACTTGATGTCAGAAAGCCATATACCGGCAGCGAACAGAACAACGGATACAGTCTGTCTGAATATGTCGATATGTCCGGCAAGGACAGAGGCACTGAAGTCGGTGTCTATAAGGCGATCTATACTCCAAAGACTGGATACGTCTGGTCAGATGGCACCACTGATGCGGTGATAGTCACACTGACGATTGAAAACCTG
>JAFWKS010000419.1 GCA_017511325.1 Erysipelotrichaceae bacterium | reverse complement strand
CATTGAATAAAAAGCTGTAATATTTTAAAATATATAAAGGTTAGAATTTGGAAATATAATCAAAATCTTTTATAGGGAGACTTATGGACTATTTAAACACTCATTTTTATCCAGGGGAAAATACAGCTTCTCACGGATACAGTGGCACAAATTATGATCCTGCAAAAGATACATTGGTCTATGCGCTGGGAGGGCTTGGTGAAGTAGGCAAAAACATGTATTGTTTTGAGCACGACGATGAGATCATCGTTGTGGATGCCGGAGTCAAATTCCCTGATGACGAACTGCTGGGTGTAGACTATGTCATTCCTGACTATACACATCTCATCAAAAACAAGGAGAAGGTCAAAGCGCTGATCATTACCCATGGCCACGAAGACCATATCGGTGGCATCCCGTTCCTGTTACTAGCCTGTCCGATCAAAAAGATCTATGCACCGCGTTTTGCCAAAGCCCTGATCGAAAAGAAACTTCAGGAAAGAAAAAGACTTGCCAATATAGACGTGATCGAGATAAACGGTGATTCAGCTATCCAGACCGATCATTTCCGCATCGGCTTCTTTAATACTGTTCACTCAATACCTGATTCTTTAGGCGTCTTGATCAACACGCCTAACGGCAGGATCGTTGAGACCGGCGACTTTAAATTCGACCTAACACCGGTCGGTCAGAACTCTGACTATCAGAAAATGGCCTATATCGGTGCAGCCGGAGTGACGCTGCTGATGTCTGATTCGACCAACGCTGAAGTAGATGGTTTCTCTATTTCTGAGAAACAGGTCGCTCAGGCTATCAATGACATCATGAAAAAGACGACCGGAAGGATATTGATCTCAACATTCGCTTCCAATGTCAACAGGCTCGCTCAGATCATCAAAGCCGCTAAAAAATGCAACCGCAAGGTCGTCGTCTTTGGCAGATCTATGGAAAACGTCGTTGATATAGGCATGCAGATGAAAACGATCGATGTTCCTGAAGATACATTCCTTTCGCCGGAACTGGTCAATCAGTATCCGCCTGAAAAGCTCTGCATCGTCTGCACAGGCTCACAAGGTGAAGCACTGGCTGCCCTTTCAAGGATCGCCAACGGCTCACATAAATATGTCAAGATCATTCCTGGTGATACAGTCGTCTTCTCATCCAGCGCTATTCCAGGAAATGCCCTCAATATCGGCGGTATCGTCAATCAGCTGATGAGAAACGGCGCAAGAGTCCTTGAGAATTCTGCCCTTTCATCGCTTCATACGACAGGACACGCCTCAAAAGAGGAACAGAAGCTGATGCTGCAGTTGATCAAGCCGAAATACTTCATGCCTATGCATGGCGAATACAAGATGCTGAAGCTTCATGCAGACTCCGCAGTTGAAACAGGCATTCCTAAAGAAAACTGCTTCATCTGTGCCAATGGCGATGCGCTGGTCCTGCATGATGGCGAAGTCTACCGTTCCAACACGCGTATTCAGACCGATGCCATTTATGTAGATGGAAATGATATCTCCGGATTATCGACTTCCGTACTCAAAGACAGAAAGATTCTGGCTGATAACGGCCTTGTTGCAGTAGTCGTATGTATCGACTCCCGCAGCAACAAGATCCTGTGCAAACCGGGTATCGTATCAAGAGGTTTTGTCTATCTGAAAGATTCACAAACGCTGATCAAAGAAGCTGAAAGCCTTGTCTATGAAGCACTGAAGAATGCCATGAAACAGAAAGTTACATTCGGTGACCTCAAGAACTGCATCAAGAATACGCTTGAACCGTTCCTTTACGAAAAGACCAACCGTAACCCGATCGTCATTCCAGTCATCCTGAATCATGTGGATGCCATGAAAAAAGATACTGCCGCAAAATAATCGCGGCAGTTTTTATTCGATTCATCATCTTCGGTATAAGCTGCATTGAGAAGCTGATCTTTTTTGGGATTTTAAAAAACTGAGTGGCTAGGGCTGTAAACATCTGTGGTTCTGCTCTAAACACTCAGTGGTCATCCTATAAACGAAGTGTGGTTTAGCTGAAATGAAAAAGAAGATGAAACTGGTCATCTTCACTTATCACACGGCTGCCGCACTTTTTATTATTATCTAAAACCTGTATGTATCGCTCTTGTTTATGCAGTACATGATTCTGTTTCTGGTTCTTCGGAAATTGGTGAATCCGTTGGCGTTGTATATAAGCCTGTCAATGCTTCT
>JAFWKS010000418.1 GCA_017511325.1 Erysipelotrichaceae bacterium | reverse complement strand
GCTGAAAATTAACGATATTGCTTCAGAATTTTCTCACGTTTTTCCACAATTGTGGAAAACTCACATCCAAATATTCCTTATCATAAAACACTAAACAGTGAATTTGATCGGTATTTATCAGTCCTTTTTGAACAATTGATTATACATATATCTTGTATATATAAAGAATTATTTTTTCCACATCTGTATTTTTTTTACGCATATTGACAGTATGAGTTATTGGCGACCTGTCGATATGATCAGGTGAAGGATAGTCAAAAAAAACGGACGACTGTAATCCATGCAGCAATCCGTTTTCGTTTGCCGATCGTGTCAGACAGATGCCAAGATCAGCTTATGTTTAAAAACTGTCTTATACGCATCCGCCTTTGTGATCCCAGGCTGTTTTTATACTTATCCGCAAGTCTTTATTGAGGAATACTATTCAGATGAAAGTCCGGACATCTTTAAAAAACAGTACAGGCTGATATCGGTATTCATCCTTTTAAGTTAATCTTCTGCCACTATTCTTGTCTTAAGTGTTTTGACAGCTTCCATTAGTCCGTTGTCTACTACAAAAGATTCACCAAACGGATTGACAACGATACCGTAAAGCTTTTTATCGGAGAGCAGTGCCAGATCAACAGCTGAAAGGAATTCTGTTTCAACATGTGAGAAACTGTTCCCGTATTCCCCCATCTCTTGTTCATCAGAGAATACCGGCATGAATAATTCATCATTGCTCTTCAGGAGATCGGGAACCATCCTGATCTGATCCGTGCTGGTGATGGTTTGTCCTGTCAAAGATTCAGAATCGTCACCCGTATCTTCCAGAAGCTTTTTGATATTGTCCTGATCATTCTGCGAAAGGATCGCTGTACAAGGGATCACCACTGTGCTGTCCCGCAACAGTTCCATCACTTCAAGAAGCGTCTTCTCGCTTCTGTTTCTGTTGAAATCGCTTATGGCCTGTTTAAGCATCAGGCCTCCTTCAAGATCTTTCCTGCTCAGTCTTTTTGTCGGATTGAGATCACAGATCGCCATCCAAGTCTCATCCTGAGTCTTTTTTAAAGCGAAAATGACTTCCTCTTGCACATGATAGTCGAAATCCTGATCCGGTTCATTGATTAGTCTGCCGACAAAACTGTGTTCATCATGTCCTTCGATCCTGATCCAGCAGATCTCCGGTTCAAGTTCCTCCCTAAACAGATAGACCTGAACATCATCGATATAGTACGGATCTCGAAGATCATCCAGAAAAGACATCTCTCTTGTATCCTGGATCCCTTGGTCATCTTCATAAGTATTTTTAATATTTTCCAGATGCTGTCTGAAGAGTTCTGCAAATTGTTCATCATCATTGATGATAAGTGCCTCTTCTTCAGCAAGCACTTCGGCCCTGATCATCGTTCTTAAGTTTTCAGGATGCCGTTCAATAAGACTGATGGCTTCGTCTTTTCTCTGCACAAGGCCGAGCACATCAAAAGTAAATCCTCTTTCATGATCGATATAGCCATAGGTCAGTACGCCATCAGCCTGATCATATGCCTTATAATCATCTTTACGGTCTGAAATAAAACTCTTATCAAAGACGACAAAACGATGATAGAAAAATCTGAAACCCGCATTGATATAGTTCATTCTACAGTCCTCTTATGTAAAAATCTGCAGTTCTTTATTATATTTATTATACAAAAACAGGATCATTAAGATCCTTGGATGAATAAACTGTTTCCTCTTATTTCCGGCACAGAAAGCAGCCGATCCCTTCAACAGCTGAAACTTCAGCTTTCTCGTACATCTTTTCCAGACGTTCCTTTAGACTTTTCAGAGTTTCAAAAGGCGGTGTAAAGAAACCTTTAGGCTGGTAGAGATTTCTGATGAACCAGTCCGTACGGGCACACTGTCCCTGGATATAGAAACAGCCGCAGAAAGATCCACCCTTTTTCAATACCCGATATGTTTCTTTATAAGCGCATTCTTTATCATGAAAAGCATGAAAACCATTCATTGACAATACGATCTCAAAGCTCTCATCTTCAAAAGGCAGATTTGTGACATCACCCTGTCTGAAAGCGATGTTTTCGATCTTCATTCTTTCAGCTTTTTCTCTGGCTGATCTCAGCATATCCGTAGAATAATCAAGGCAGCAGATCTTCGCATTTTTAAGTTCCTTGTATACCGGCATCGTTAGAACACCGGTGCCGACAGGCACCTCCAGCAAGCTGCCGTTGAAATCTTCAGGTATGCCTTTTAGAGCCTCTTCAACATAACGGTAATTCTTTTCACCATCCATATTCCAGACGATCCGGCAGATAGCCTTTCCCAAAAGTGTCGAATATGTCATCATGCCATCATAGAATCCTGAATAGCTGCCTGTGAGCTTATAGGCGTTTTGTATCAGCTGTTTTCGTGTCATTTTTCTGTATCCCCTATAGCAGTTTCCTGTTCTGCAAACATAGAACATAATAGTTAGTAATAACTAACTATTATGATACTATTATCTTTCATGCTTTTCCATATATCACCTTAAATGTCTGTAGGCACAGAAAGTAAAAAGCCCTTTTTTCAAGTGCTCTTGATTCATATGCTTTTGCAGGTCCTATTAGATCTTATTGTTTCTTTCTAAGAAATCACTCTTGATGTTATTTCCCTTGTTTGTGAGTGATTTAGCAGCTTCGTTTGTAAGTGAACTGTTGGTCAGCGAACCATTTGTCAGATTATCATTTGTCAGTGAAAGATTGATCAATGAACCGTTTTCTAACGATTTGTTGATTAACGATCTGTTGGTCAGCGAATTATTCGTTAATGAAGCGCTGCCTCTAGAGTTGTTTGTTAATGATGCCGGAGCTTTTGCAATGT
>JAFWKS010000417.1 GCA_017511325.1 Erysipelotrichaceae bacterium | reverse complement strand
GGCATCAGGTCCCAGCATTCCGGAAGCGAGTTTTGTCATTTCCGATACGATTCTGCAGGATTCCTTGATCGCATCCTCGATATTGGCGGAACGGCGGTCAAAGATGCTCGACAACGCATATTTTACTTCATCGTCCATATCCTTTTTCAGCAGGTGTTCACAGTAATACTGATAACCCTTGTTGGAAGGAATACGGCCGGCGGAAGTATGCGGTTTTTCCAGATAACCCATTGATTCCAGAGCGGCCATGTCGTTACGGATCGTCGCACTGGAATAAGGCAGATCATACTTGTCGACCAGTGTCTTAGAACCGACAGGTTCGGCCGTTGATACAAATTCATCGACGATAGCTCTTAAGATATCTACCATTCTCTGTGTCAATGCCATCCGACCACCTCCTTTAGCACTCTAAACTATCTACTGCTAATATACACCTTATCTCTAGCACTGTCAACAGGAAAGTGCTAATCCTGTGAAATAGAAAAACATCTATTTATATGCCCGGATAGATATCTCTGACACTTCCAATTAAAAATAGCCTTTGAGGCTATTGGTAGAGTTTTTCCGATACTTCCTTGATGATGGCTTCGGGAATATAGGAAGTAATATCCCCCTTGAAGGAGGCGATCTCCTTTGCGATCGAGGATGACAGGAAGGAAAGCTCCGGCTTGGCAACCATGAAGACTGTTTCGATGTTTCCGTTCAGCTGCATGTTGGCGGTAGCCAGAGCGAGTTCCGACTCGTAGTCCGATACGGCTCTGATGCCTCGGACGATGATTCTGCAGTCCAGTTCTCTGGCCAGGTTTACCGTCAGACCTTCGCCGATGACGACCGTGACATTATCCAGATCGGCAACGCACTTCTCGATCAGTTCCTTTCTTTCTTCCTTCGAGAACGTACACTTCTTGTTCCGGTTCTCCATGACCGCGATGACCAGATGGTCATAAATGCCCGCGGCTCTTTTGATAACGTCTAGATGTCCGACCGTGATCGGGTCGAATGTTCCGGGATAGATCGCTTTAATCATTGTTCTTTTCCTTTCGATAGTACAGCAGCTTGCTGATGCCGTATCTTTTTTCTTTATACTTCACAAAACCGGGATATGTTTCTTCCAGATCCGTGTTCTTTCTGACTTCCACTATTATTATACCTTTTTCATTCAAGAGCCTATACTGCTCAACATAGGTGAAGATATTTCCATATTCCTTAAAATCATACGGAGGATCGCAATAGATGAAATCGAAAGTCCGCCCTTCCAGATTTCTGATGCAGTCCTTGTAGTCCAGGTTCATGACCTGCCGGTTTTCTCTCACTTTTGCAAGATTGCTGCCGATGACTTTTACCGCTTCCCTGTTGATGTCGTTGAATACGACTTCTTCAGCGCCTCTGGACAAGGCTTCCAGACCGATCGCTCCCGAGCCGGCAAAAAGATCCAGAAAAGAAGTATCCGAATAGATCATGATGCTGGAAAACAGCGCTTCCCTTACCATGTCCTTGGTAGGTCTGGTGATGTCATCGCCTTCCAGGGTGTTAAGCGGCGTCCGTTTGTACTTTCCTGCGATTATCCTCATCCTGATTACCTTTCGATCTTTCCAGTTCATTCTGGGCAATGCCTAAGGAAGCCAGGGCTGCCACCAGCGAAGATCCGCCTGAACTGATCAGAAGGATCGGAACGCCGGTCAAAGGAATCAGTCCGCTGACACCTCCCACGTTCAGTATAAAATGCATGATGAAATACACCGAGATGCCCAGCAGAACGATTCTGCTGAAAGTATCCCTGCTTCTGAGCGATCCCGCTATGATCGGATACATCAGAAGCCCGTATACCAGTATAAAACCG
>JAFWKS010000416.1 GCA_017511325.1 Erysipelotrichaceae bacterium | reverse complement strand
TGATCGTCTGATCTTCACTTTTCCGGATGGCATTTTCTATGATGAATATTCAAAAGACTGGCAGAATACTGACAAAGCCGAAGTTGAATTCATTATAGACAGGATGCGCGGTGTCACAGTCTATGTATTCACAGATGAAAAGGGACAGACTTTCAGGAAAGAGTATTCGCTTGAACAGCTGCTGGAAAAGATCAGTTCTGCTGAGTGGGAGCTTGAATTTGCCTACCGTTATGACGGATATGAAGAGATCCTGTATAAATGCTGGATATGGGAAAAACGAGGACCGGGCACTTTTGAATGTGAACTCTGGATCGGCACAAAAGAGGATGCCATTTTCAGATGGGATAAATAGATAACTCAGAAATATTTGGCAAGTATACTTGGCATAAAGGATAAAAATATGGAAAAAGATAAAATACTGGAAAACAAGGGCAAGGATTTCTATACCATTCAGGTAGAAGCCAATTCCTGCAAGATCGCTGCAGTAGTTATGGTCTTATTGGCTTTTGTATACTATACATATGAGCTGCTTACAGGCAAAGGATCAAATCCGGCGTTCTATTCATTGATCACGATATTCAATGCTGTAATGTTTGGCTACAGAGCTGTCATGATCAAGGAAAAAAGAGTTTTGTCGATCTTTGCGTGTTCTGTATGGACGATCCTGACGGCTTTACTCATCCTCAGCTATCTTGGAGTCCTGTAGGATGAATGAAAAACTTGTACTAAAGAATAACCTCAAAAAGATCCGCAAAGAAAAAACATCTCTCAGCCGATAACTGGTGATCTGGTTTTACATGCTGATTATTGTGAAGATTCATATCTTTCACAGATCAATGGCAAGAAAGTCATGATCGCCAAAAATAATCTGGAAGGAAAGTTCATCGATAATATCTACAATGATAAACCGCTGGTGATCCTGGCCGGCAGCGGTGTCATCATCCTGCCTGTCCATTTCGGAGAAGTCATGATTACGGAAATATCTGATGAAAACAGCTTCGTGACATGTGATATGAGCTATATCACCAGCAATTTAGTCAGGGTATTTTTAAGCAGTATTATTCCATTGATCGAGAAGACTGCAGTGAGGTTTTCGAAACATGATAGGGATTGCCTTTAGAAACAATATGTAAAAGAATTGACTAAAGATGGACCATACATCTCATACTGAAAAAAACAGATCTGACAGAGTGAAGAGATATATCAGGATACTTCTGATGTTTCTCATGTTTTTTCTTGCGTCGTGCAGAAAGAAAGATCCTGATACACTGACATATACCATCTTTCCCTATATACCTCAGGCTGATCACTATCAGGAGGTCATTGAAAGACGATGGGCACAGATCGAACCGGACATCAGATTGGTAAGGGCTGAGTGGAACTGCTACCATGATGAAAAACCGGAAGGCATTGATGTGCTCATGTATGATGAGCTCATGCAGGATAAACTGATAGAAAACGGTTGGATACAGCCGATCGATCTTAGTGCAGTTAAAAATATCGAAGACATCTTTCCTTTTGCTTTGAAAGGCCTGATGATCGATAAAAAGCTATATGGTATTCCGGTCGTTCTATGCGGGAACTTTCTTATTTATGATCAGGACTGTATAGAACTCTCTGATGCACAGCATCTTTCGGATCTTGCTGATGAAGCGGAGATCCTTGTGATCAATACAAGACTTCCTTCCCACAGAACGCAGTATATCAATGAGATCATGGCAGATATCAGCAGACAGGCAAATCCGATCATCGAAGATGACGACGATGACCTGATGGCTCTTATGGATCAGCTGGCTGTTGATGATCATGAAAAGGATGAAGATGCACAAGTCGCAGCTGCTTATGATTCCGGGATCGGCAAAGGGTATATCGGTTTCAGTGAGAGCCTGGCTCTTTTGAATAAACGCATAGCAAAGACCACGATCAAAGCGATAAGCTTTTCAGATCAGGATGATCTTCCTCGTCTGTATGTTGACGCTGTAGCTTTAAACAGCGAGGTAAAAGGCAGACGGTATGAGAAGTGTATAGAACTTATGAATGTTATTGCGGAAGCGGAAGTTCTTTTATCTTTGTCTGTACAGGATGAAGTACCAAAATATCTCATGCTTGCCAGAAGATCTCCTTACGATTCACTCAATGAAAGATTTCCACTCTATGTGCAGATAGAAAAGCTCGCTTCCGATGAGGATAATCAGGCGATCCTTGCTCCAAGGCCATAAACCTTTAGTGGATGATGATTGAAAACAGATTCATTCAAATTAAAAAAGTATAACAGCCGGTTTGCAAGCAGTATATATTCTATAATTAAATAATAATACGGAATAAATGAACTATGTCTATAGCGCTGCCATATAATTCTGAGATCAATACCATAAAACTTGGAAGACTGTTTGATAATATGTCAGAGTCTTACAAGATCTTCTGGTTTCAGGCGATCGTCAATAAAGTTTATGAAGGAAACGTTTTGATCAGCTATGATTCACTGATAAATGAAATGATAGCTGATGCATGGTATATGGTTTCCGAGTACAGACTTAACCTGGGCCCAAGCGATGGACTTGAAAAAGCCATAGGCCTGATCTTTGATTCGATCGGTCTAAAATCATGCGAAAAGAAATCCGAAATAATAAAAGCATTAAACAGAAGTGATATACCCGAATTGAATGATTCGAAGAAGATCCTTATTCTGCATGTCCCATATCGCCTTCAGGCGCTTTTTCTGGATGATATAAAGGGCTCAGCCTGGAACAAAAAGGATCTGGCAGAAAGAATAAACGACCATGATGATCTTCTTTATTATTTTGAGTCGATCAATGGTCTTGACAGTATCATCAGAGTTAATGAAAAG
>JAFWKS010000415.1 GCA_017511325.1 Erysipelotrichaceae bacterium | reverse complement strand
TCTACCTGATCAATCAACTATATCGTATATAATTACGAGTAAGAACAGGAGATTGATTCTCTATATCGGCAGAAGCAGATCCTTCAAAAAGCTATGTGAAGTCCTGATGGACTTCATCGATGTTCATGTAGAACTTAAAAGATGCTGGAAAGAGAATATAAATGTTGATTGCCGTAAAAAAAGAGACATAATAGAAGCTGTTTTTATATCAGATGAAGTTAAGGAAGTGTTTTCTTGTTTCGGGAGGTAGCGGATTATGAAGAAAGAAGATAAAAGAAACATGCTTGATGAAAGCGAACTTGAAAAAGTCAGTGGAGGCGGTCTGTTTGATTCAGATGAATTAGATGCGCTTCTTAGAGCAGCTGGCTGTACAGTAAAAGAAGGCTTTTTCAGCAATGACTATTACTGCCATGGCGAACTGATGGATGTTGAAGATTTGGAACTGGCTGTGTTCTACTATAACCATGCTGGTAAGCAACTGCCGACGATTGATGAAATGTGGGACTGGTACGAAAAAACAGGCAGATTTATTCGTTAGTCAGTATTATCGCATACATAAAAGATTAAATCCGGAAAAAAGAGTAAATATTATCAATGACGACGATCTTATAACAGTATCCGGTGGAAGATCAAAGCCTGGAAAAGCACCAGAAGTTTACGCAGGCTTTATACCTGATGATTATGCGATAAATGGTTTTACATTAAGCGAAACTATTGCCAAGCTTAATGAGATAACTGTTACAGGTGTGTGATCAGCAGAAGTGAAGAATCACAAAACAATAAAACAAGACAAAAACACCTCGTTCCTGATAAAAGCGAGGTGTTTTTGCATTATATGGATCAATATAAGGAATCTGCTTATTCAGCTTTGAGATCACTCAGATCACGTGGATCAGGATTCTGCCAAGGCATGTTGTTCTGATCACCGCCGGTATAACCGCCATCTACAGTGACAATGGAGCCGGTCATGAAACGTGCCATATCGCTTGCCAGGAAAAGTGCCATATACGAGATCTCTTCCGGTCTGCCAAATCTTCCGATCGGAACAGCCTTCATGTTGATCTCACGCACTTCCTTAGGGGCGTTGGCGAAGATCTCGGTATCAATGACACCTGGGCAGATCGCATTGACGGTGATATCATGTTTTGCATAGTCAAGTGCACATGATTTTGTAAGTCCGACAGCTGCGTGTTTTGAACCATCATACAAACAGAAACATTCGGTTGCCTTAAGGCCTGATGCAGAGGCAATATTGATGATAGAACATTCTCTGGAACCGGTTTTAAGCATGGCTTCAACAGCGTACTTCGTACCCGTGAATACGGCTGTATAGTTGCTTTCGGTAATGCGGTTAAACTCATCCAGATCATATTCATGCAATGGCTTGAGAGCCGGAGTGACGCCGGCATTATTGACCATAACATGAAGCTTGCCGTATTTTTCAACAGCCACAGAAACCAGTTTCTTGACATCTTCTTCGTTACGAACATCACCTTGTACAAAAGTCGCTTCGCCGCCCTTATTGACGATGTCGGCCACAATCTTGGCTCCACGTTCTGCATTTCTGCCGCCGATGACGACTTTCATACCGTTAGCCGCAAAAGTTTTGGCGATCTCTCTGCCAATACCGCTGGTTGCACCAGTAATAACAGCTATTTTACCTTCTACACTTCTGAAATCTGTCATATCTCCTCCTTAATTTCCTATGTTGGGTAAATACTTTAAAGTGAAAAAAACAATATCCTTAACATAGTTTTATTTTGTCTGATATCAGCATAGAAACATACAAAAATGATATTATGTAAGAAAACTAAACAAAATGTGAAAAATGTAAGAATTATGAAAAGTGACAGAACAAAAAATTGATTGCAGAAGCAATGAAAAAGATCATGGTAAAGAAAAGCATGGATAAGATCAGAGTTGCGGAGATCTGTAAAGAAGCAGAGATCGAAAGGCCAACTTTCTATTATCATTTCAAAGATAAACACGACCTGGTCGCATGGATCTTTTTCCAGAACGCCAGCGCAACAGATATAACTTCCATCGAATCTGCTTCTGAAAGCATGAAACAGATGAAAGAAGATTACGTTTTCTATAAAAGAGCTTATGAAGACAATACGCAGAATGCATTATGGCAATATCTTCCAGAGTATTTTGTGGAGCAGTATACAAGAAAAGCCGAAGAATGTCTGAAAGAAAAGATCATCGATCAGCAATTACTGTTCAGTATTCCTCTTTATTGTTATGGAGCCACCAGTTTAGGAAAAGAGTGGATACTGAGTGACAATAAAACTCCAGCTGAAACGAGCGTAAAGTATATGTTTGATTCGATGCCCCAAAAACTGCAGAAGATCTACTTTAAAAACACTTATGACGACCTTATTGATAAAAAAGCTTAATTATACAAGCTTTTGAGATACTGGAAACAAAAAGT
>JAFWKS010000414.1 GCA_017511325.1 Erysipelotrichaceae bacterium | reverse complement strand
TTCTTCATTGTTCAACCTCCTGGTCGCCAATACAACAAGCTCAGCTGAAGTCAATTCATCCATAGATGCGATATCCTCGTCTGTAAACTTAAAGAAGGTCTTTAGGACGAGTTCATATTCCGCATCTATTTCCTGCGCATATCGCTTGAATCTTTCGTTTTCAATGCGTTTTACACTGTACTTATGTTCATCCTGATAATCTTTTATTGCTTCACAGGCTTTTACTAAAGGATCAGTATAATACTCGGCATCATAGCGAAAATCGCACATATAATCGAGGATCCTGGTATAGTACGTACACAGATTGTAAAGCGGATAGTAATCCGGGAAATCGGAGTAGCGCAGATCATAGTGGTCCATGAATTCATGCAGTTGAGCATATTTCCCGTTTTCGAGATATTCATCCAGTTTTGCACTGATCTCTTCGATCGAATACTTCCGGGCATTTATTCTTTCCGCAAATTCATAGGAGGCACCATGCAGTGGAAGCATGATGAGGTTAGCCAAGAGAACGATGACCAGAACGATGAGCGGGCCATACGATCTTCTTGAACGGAATACTTCTTCACTTACTTCCTTCTGAGCATTGCGGTAGGTCTTCTCAAGTGATTTGAGTTTCCTGATATGTTCAATGGCTTCCTTGTTTTCAGTGCCGCAGTATGGACATGTGGCCTGATCAAGACTTAAAGGAGCTCCGCAGTTCTTACAGTTAACCATTGTCAGCCTCCTTCATTTTGTCTTTCAGCTCATAGGAATGTATATAACCGTATTCATCCTTCAAAGAGCTGTAGATCTCGGACATTTCTTCCTCGCTGTAGCCAAAACCTTTCATCTTTTCTATCAGGATCGCTCTATTGTCCAGATATTCCTGATATTCTTCCTTGGACATCCTGTTAATGTTGGCATAGTAATCAGGATGAAAGATGAAATAGAGCACATTTTCAAATACGAATTCGTCAAGTTTTTCTTTTTCGTTAAGCTTATTGAACTCATCCTTCAAAGTAAAAGCTGTATAGTGTTCCCAGTTATAGGCAAAATGATAGTTCTGATTAAGCAGTTTCCTTAAAGTATCGAAATCGTTTTCGGCATAGGCTTTTTCGATCTTTTCCAGATTTTCATCTTCCCACATGATATCTTCCAGAGTCTCTTGATCATATTCCTTGTCGTTATAGTAGTTGACATTGGCCATTGCGCCAAAAAGTCCGCCTACAACAGTACAGACAAAAACAATGATCAGTCCTCTTAAGATCGCCATAAAAACGACTTTTCTGCGAGACTCATAATTCTCGAATTTCAGGCCAAACATCTGATCGATGATATCGGATACACTGCCCCGGTAGTTGCGGTAGGCACCTTTCTTGTTCATGGTGGAGCAGTATGGACATTTGCTTAATTTGCTGTCATATGAACCACCGCAGTTCTTGCATATAATCTTCATAACATAATTAATGATATCACTTTAAGAGTAAAAACAAAGACCCGAAGGTCTTTGTTTGGGGATTATGATTTTTTCAAGAAGATTATTCTACCTTCAGTGAACCTAAGGTAATGAACTTGCCTGACTTGCGGTCAAACAGGATGGCATTTTTACCCTTGAAGTCTACCTTTACCTTATCACCGAGTTTATAGACAACACCGCCAAACATGACACCTGTCAGCAGATAATTGCCGATCGCAACTCTGACTGTCGTCTCCATGCCGGTAGGCATTGAAGAATAGATCTCTCCTTCAAACTTTCCGCTGGCATCGATCGTAACGAACTCCGGACGGATGCCGATGACGAAATCTCTGTCGGAATATTCGATCTCATCACCGTAATCTTCCGGCTGATCGATCATTGCAATATGATATTTGAAGTTTGTTTCCTTGTTGCTTCTTTCGACATAGCCCTTCTGGGAAGCTTTCTTAGCAAGCTCCTTTGCCTCTGCCTCTTTTTCAGTATTGAGGTCCGCATGCCACTTCTTGATATCAATTGGCTCATTTGGAACGAATTTCAGCTTATTCTTGTTGAAAACATCAAGTTCGAAAACGCCGTCATTCTGTTTGCCATGTGCTTCGATGAAGTTGATCGCCGGGTTTCCTACGAAGTCAGCAACAAATAGGTTGTTAGGCATATTGTAGACATCCAGCGGTGCATCATACTGCTGCAGATAGCCGTTGTCGATCAGACAGAT
>JAFWKS010000413.1 GCA_017511325.1 Erysipelotrichaceae bacterium | reverse complement strand
GTAGGAAAGAGCGGAAGTCTGCGCCGTATACATCCACATGGAGTAGGCCCACATGAACAGCGATACAGGAAGAGGCATGGCTTTCGTTGATCCGGTTGAATCCAGTTTCTTCTTGTAATCCTTATTGGTCAGTTCTCTCTTTAAGATATAGCCTCCGAGTCTGTAACCGTAGATGATAAACAGTACAGACATTATCGCAGTCGCTGCAGTCAGTGAATGATTGAACAGACCGAACAGCAGATGGAAGACACCGATGCACATGACCGCAAAGCCGTAGCCTACGGACATGAACCAGACAAATGATTTAAATCCCATACAGCAGCCGATCGCCGCAACGACCGTTACGCCCCACATGAAGGCAGGCCAGACTTTTCCGACATAGGAAGGATCGAGTCTAAACATTATTTCTTACCTCCAAAATATTCTTTGATGTATTCCGCAAAGGAAGCGTCACCTGTAACGTCCTTGCCGACCAGGTCATGAGACAGGGTCCACTTGGAGAACAGAATGATGTCGTGCTTGCCTTCCTTCTTGATCTTAGGCAGATTCGCCAGCAGTGAGAACATCCAGATCGGAGAGTCCTTGATGATGACAGGCTTTCCTGCCGCTCTGAAGCACATCTTGGCCATCTCTTCGTAAGTATAAGTCTCCTTGCCGCCTACTTCATATGTCACATTGCTGTCCTTCATGTGATCGACAATGAACTTGGCAAAATCAGGACAGTCGACGACATTCGCCTTGACATCGTGATAGCCCTTCAGCAGCTGCATCTCGCCCTTGTCGACATATGGCTTGAAGACCTTGGCGATGTCGTAGAAATAGCCTGTAGGCCTGTAGATCACGTATTCCAGCGATCCTTTCTTCAATTCCTCTTCTACCATGTATTTGGCATGCAGCATCGGAACTTCTTCTGCACCCGGCAGATCGCAGGCGATGACGGAAATGTAGTTGAATTTCTTTACACCCGCCTTGACGGCTTCCTTGTAAAGATTCATGTTTCCCTGATAGTCGATGTCATAGGCCGTAAACTTCGCGGAAGCGGTCGTCAGACCCATGGTCGTGATAACGATATCTACACCGTCGCAGATTCCTTTCAGCGTTTCCGGATTGGTGGCATCTATGGCCTTAAAAGTATACTTTCCTTCCAGACCGTTGTCTTCCTTTTCCTTCAGGTCTGCCGCAATGATCTCGTGTTTCTTCTTCGTCAGAGCTTTCAGGATCTCAAATCCAAGGTTGCCAAAGGCACCCGCAAGCAATATCTTCATATTCTTTATCCTCCTGATATTCCATTACTATTATATATTTTTGTGATTCGTTTCACAAAAATATCATCGACAAAAGACTTTGATTGTGATAATCTATAGGCACGGACACTTAGCTCAGTTGGGAGAGCACCTCCTTGACGTGGAGGGGGTCAGGGGTTCGAGTCCCTTAGTGTCCACCATGTTCAAAATAAAATGCCCTGTTGATGGGCATTTTCTTTTTGTGCCGTTACGCCTCCGCAAGCTACGCTGATGTCTTTCTACTACAATCTTCATCAACCAATCCGAAACGTTTCATTCAAGGCATAAAACAAAAAAGATATATAATGATAACGGAGGTGATTCTTATGAAAAGAAAAAACTCCAACTCAATAACGGCATAAGCCGTAACATACCGGGCTGCAAAGCCCTTTTTTTATTCTGATGCAGAATGACCTCGACATGAATCGGATATTGTGCATCGCCGTTTTCTTTCCCGGCATAAACAAAGGCAGTATCTTTACTGCCTTTGATTTCTGTATATGATCTGAAGCCGAACTATCTGGTTTCACCCGGGATGATCTCGACGACTTCACCGATAAACATCCTGTGCGGCGCTTCTTCGGTATAGTAGCGTTCTACGACATCCTGCGGCATCCTGTCTGATTTGAGATCCTGAGCATAGATCTTCTTACAGAGAATGGTCACTTCCGCTTCTTTGTAAGTGACCGCCTTGTCCAGATCAAGCGGAGTCAGTCCCGATTCCTTGTCCTTGTCGACGTCCCTTCCTGACAGCTTGCCCATGACGCCCAGAGCCTTGCGGCATTCTTCCGGATAGAAAGAAACCGTGAAATAGTCGTTGTCGTTCATGAAGCCGTAGGTATATCGGCACGGCTTGATGTACACGGTTACCACCGGTCTGGACCAGAGGGTTCCCATCCCTCCCCAGCTTATTGTCATTGTATTGTGTTTCTGAATGGTTCCAGCTGAAACCAGAGCCCATTTCTTGTCGTATTGAGAGAATATGTCTGTATTGAATTCCATGCCGTCCTCCTTATTCAAACGCTTCTGCGCATTCCTTCAGACGTTCAATGATGTTGATGCCCTGCGGACAGACGCTCTC
>JAFWKS010000412.1 GCA_017511325.1 Erysipelotrichaceae bacterium | reverse complement strand
GGAAGTTGCGAGCTTCTTTATGAAATAACGGTCATGGGATACGAACAGGATCGTACCGTCATATTCGCTCAAGGCGTTTTCCAAAGCTTCCTTGGAGATGATGTCGAGATGATTGGTCGGCTCATCCAGAATCAGGAAGTTGGCCTTCTTCATCATCAGTTTCGCAAGCGACAGCCTCACCTTTTCTCCGCCTGAGAGGACGCTTACTTCCTTGAATACTTCATCAGCGCTGAACAGGAAGGCTCCTAATACCGATCTGATCTTGTACATATCCAGATCGGGATATTCATTCCAGAGTTCTTCCAAAACAGTGTTGCCGCTGTGGAAATTGGCCAGATTCTGATCGAAATAGCCCACTTCGATCTGATGTCCAAACATCATGTAGCCATCAAGCGGTTTGATTTCACCGATGACGCTTTTAAGCAGAGTAGACTTGCCTGTACCGTTATCGCCCATGACGCAGATGCGATCGCCTTTATGGATCTCCAGGGTGACTTCAGCCAGTGGCTTATCATAGCCGACCTTGAAATGATCGAGTGACAGGACATTTTTTCCGCCCCTGACACCACAGACGAATTTGGCTTTAAAGGCTTTGGTGTCGGCTTTTTTTGGATCTTCGATCTTCTCCATCCTCTCCAGATACTTGATCTTGGATTGAGCGAAGGCCGCCTTGTTTTTCTTGTAGCGGAACTTCTCGATCAGTTCTTCAAGACGCTTGATATCTTTCTGCTGCCGCTTATAAGCCGCTTCCTGTCTGATCAGATCGTTCTTTTTCTGTTCAACGAAACTTGAGTAGTTTCCTGCATATCTTTTTATGCCGCCATATTCAAGTTCGTATACGACATTGACTGTCCTGTCCAAAAATGTTCTGTCATGAGATACGATCACCATTGCCTTTTTATACTTGGCAAGATAATTCTCCAGCCATTCGATTGTCGATAGATCAAGGTGATTGGTCGGTTCATCCAGCAAAAGCAGATCCGGTTTTGAAAGTAAGAGCCCCGCAAAAGCAATCTTCGTCTTCTCGCCTCCTGAAAAGGAAGCGATCGGACGATCGAGGTCTTCTTCCCTGAAACCGAAGCCATTGAGCACACTGAGCATCTCGCCATGATAGGTATAACCGCCCATATATTTATATTCTTCTTCAAGCGAGGAATACTTCTCGATCAGTTTTTCATCGTGATCAGTTTCAAGCTGTCTGGATACTTCTTCCATCTGCCTTTCGATATCCTTGATGTTTTTGAACACCGAATCAAAGAATTCCCTGATCGTTTCTTTCGCATTGATGAGGGCGTTCTGTTCGAGATAGGATACGACCGTTTTATTGGCCTTGATGAACTGGCCTGAAGATAATTCGACCTCGCCGGTAAGCACTTTTAAAAGAGTGGTTTTGCCACTCCCGTTGCGACCTACCAAAGCGATCCTTTCGTTCTCGTTTACTGTAAAGTCAATATTTTCAAAAACATCGTTGGCACCGAAGAACACGGTGCCATTACTTATCTGTACGATCATTAATTAATAAATAAGGTTCTTAGGTGTACGCGGATACGGAAGAACATCTCTGATGTTTTCCATACCAGTCAGATACATGACCATTCTTTCAAAGCCCAGGCCGAATCCCGCATGCTTGCAGCCGCCGTATCTTCTTAAGTCAAGATACCACTGGTAGCCTTCCATCTCCATGCCCAGTTCCTTCATCCTGGCTTCAAGCAGATCAAGTCTTTCTTCTCTTTGTGAACCGCCGACGAGTTCACCGACATGCGGTACCAGCAGATCACAGGCGGCTACAGTCTTGCCGTCATCGTTCATGCGCATATAGAAAGCTTTGATGTCTTTTGGATAATCAGTCAGGAAAACAGGACCGTTGACGACCTTTTCGCAAAGATATCTCTCGTGTTCAGTATTGAGGTCCATGCCCCATGATACCTTGTTTTCAAATTCTACCGGTGCCTTTAAAAGGATATCGATAGCTTCGGTATAAGGCATCCTTCTGAAGTTTGAATTATAGACGTGATCCAGTCTTTCCAACAAAGTTTTGTCGATCATCGAATTGAAGAATTCCATTTCTCTTGGACATTCTCTTCTGACGTAGTCGATGCAGTACTTGACCATGTCTTCGATCAGCTGCATGTCGTCTTCAAGATCCGCAAAAGCGATCTCCGGTTCGATCATCCAGAACTCTGATGCGTGAGTCTTGGTGTTGGAGTTCTCGGATCTGAAAGTCGGACCGAAAGTGTAGACATCTCTGAAAGCCATCGCAAAAGCTTCGACATGAAGCTGTCCCGATACTGTCAAGGAGGCATGCTTGCCAAAGAAATCCTCTTCATACTTGCCGTCATTTCTGGTCGTGACGGTAAAGACTTCACCGGCACCTTCCGCATCATTGCCGGTAATGATCGGCGTATGTACATAGACAAAGCCCTGGCCCTGGAAGAATTCATGAATGGCCATGGCCAGTGCTGAACGCACTCTGAAAACAGCCATGAACGTATTGGTCCTTGGTCTCAAGTGCGGTATTTCTCTCAAGAATTCAAAAGTATGGCGCTTTTTCTGCAAAGGATAAGTCTCATTCGATTCTCCTTCGACTTCGATCGAAGTAGCCTTGATCTCAAAAGGCTGCTTATTTTCGGGAGTCAGTACGAATTTTCCTATTACATAGATAGCTGCTCCGGTCAGAAGCTTGGATACCTTGTCATGATTTTCAAGTTCCGGTCCATAGACGACCTGAATATTCCTGAAATAGGAACCATCATTAAGTTCGATAAAACCTACCTGTCCGTTGTCACGGTTAGTCCTGACCCAGCCTTCAATGGCGATGTAGTCAAGCTGATCAAGTTCCATTT
>JAFWKS010000411.1 GCA_017511325.1 Erysipelotrichaceae bacterium | reverse complement strand
GGGAACACCTGAATTTGCTTCAAACATCCTCAAAGGATTGGTAGATGCCGGTTTTAATATTGTTGGCGTAGTTTCTCAGCCTGACAAGGAAGTGGGAAGGAAAAGGATCCTGCAGCCATCAAAAGTCAAGGAAACAGCTCTGGAGCTGGGACTTCCAATCGTGACTCCAGTCAGGATCAGAAACGACTATGAAGAAGTACTTGAATTTGACCCGGAGCTGATCATCACGGCCGCCTACGGTCAGATCGTACCAAAGGCCTTGCTGGAATATCCGAAATATAAATGCATCAACACCCATGGTTCCCTGCTTCCAAAATATCGGGGCGGGGCGCCGATTCAAAGGGCCATCATCAATGGCGAAACAAAGACCGGCATGAGCATCATGTATATGAATGAAAAGATGGATGAAGGGGATATCCTTTATCAGGAAGAGCTGGATATCGACATCCACGATACTAATACAGATGTATTCAAAAAGCTTAGCGATCTGGCACTGAAGATGCTGCTTGAATTTCTGCCTGAATTCTTTGAAGGTGATTTCACTGCCGTCAAGCAGAATGATGCCGAAGCCACTTATGCCTACAATCTCGATAAAGAGATCGAACATATCTTCTTTGAAGATGACGTACTTAGAGTATACAACCATATCAGAGGCTTATTGGATAATCCTGGCTGCTTCTTTATGATGAAAGACAAGAAATACAAGATCGAGAAGTGCTTCTTTGAATACAGTGAAGATGTAAAGCCTGCAACATTCAGAGGCTTTGAAAACGACTATCTTCGATTTGACTGCAATAACGGCTTTATTAAAGTCTACACGATAAAACCGGAAGGGAAGAATTCCATGGATGGAAAATCTTTCTTTAATGGCGCCGGAAGAAATCTGACAGGTGAGAAACTTGGATAAGAACAGGATCAGAAATTTTTCCATCATAGCTCATATCGACCATGGCAAGTCAACTTTAGCTGACCGTATTTTGGAATTGACGGAAACGGTCTCTAAAAGGGAAATGCAGGATCAGATCCTGGATTCACTTGACCTGGAAAGAGAAAGAGGAATAACGATCAAGCTCAATGTCGTTCAGCTTAAATATCACGCAAAAGATGGAAATGACTATATCTTTCATCTCATCGATACACCGGGACACGTCGACTTCTCTTATGAAGTATCAAGATCTCTGGCAGCCTGCGATGGCGCTATCCTGGTCGTAGATGCTTCCCAAGGTATCGAAGCTCAGACTCTGGCCAACACATATCTGGCTTTGGATAACGATCTTGAGATCCTGCCGGTCATAAACAAGATCGATCTTCCTAGTGCTGATATCGACAGGACCAAGAAAGAGATCGAGGATGTCATCGGTTTGGATTGTTCATATGCCCCATGCATCTCAGCCAAGACCGGACTAAACGTCGAAGATGTCCTGGAAGGAATCGTCAAATATCTGCCGGCTCCAAAAGGAGACGCAGGTGATCCTTTGAAGGCACTGGTCTTTGACTCCTACTATGATTCATACAGAGGCGTCGTAGTTTTTGTGTGCATCAAGGAAGGCTCGGTAAAAGTCGGCGATCATATTCTTTTCATGCAGTCGAACAAGGAATATGAAGTTACGGAAGTCGGTGTCAAGACTCCTGGGGAAATGAAGAAAGACAGACTTGTAGCTGGTGAAGTCGGTTACATCTGCGCTTCTATCAAATCGATCCAGGATATCCATATCGGCGATACGATCACTTTAAGTGATGATCCTTGCAAGGAGGCTTTGCCTGGCTATCGCAAGATGAATCCGATGGTCTATTGCGGAATGTATCCTACCGACAACAACAAATACAACGATCTAAGGGATGCGCTGGAAAAACTGCAGCTCAATGATTCAAGTCTTACTTTTGAACCTGAGTCATCAAAAGCTCTGGGCTTTGGTTTCAGACTGGGCTTTCTGGGACTCCTGCATATGGAAGTGGTTCAGGAAAGACTTGAAAGGGAATACAATCTCAATCTGATCGCTACAGCACCATCTGTTATATACAAAGTCACACTTACCGATGGCAGTATCAAATATATCGACAATCCAAGCATGATGCCGGAAGCCAATGTCATTGAAATGATCGAGGAACCTTATGTTAAAGCTTCGATCATGGTTCCAAATGAATACATTGGACCGATCATGCAGCTGTCACAGGACAAGCGCGGTATATACAAGGATATGATCTATCTTGATGAAAACCGCAATCAGCTCATCTACGAAATGCCTCTTAGCGAGATCATTTTCGAATACTTCGATAAACTTAAATCAGTATCCAGAGGTTATGCATCTCTGGACTATGAACTGATAGGGTATCGCCGTTCCAATCTGGTAAAGATGGATATACTGATCAATGGCGAAGTTATCGATGCCTTAAGCATCATCGTTCATCGTGATTTTGCCTACAGCAGAGGTCAGGCGATCACTGTCAAACTGAAAGAGATCCTGCCTAAGCAGCAGTTTGAGATCCCGATCCAGGCGACCATAGGAAACAAAGTACTGGCCCGCACCAATATAAAATCACTGCGCAAGGATGTTTTGGCCAAGTGTTATGGCGGTGATATCTCACGTAAGAAAAAACTTCTCGAAAAACAGCGTGAAGGCAAAAAGCGTATGAAAGCGGTCGGCAGTGTAGAAATACCGCAGGAAGCTTTCATGGCTGTGCTGGCTTTGGATGACGACAAGAATTAAACACCTTTATATACATGTTCCATTCTGCAACAGCATCTGTTTTTACTGTGACTTTGCCCATAGAGTCTATGATCTTTCTTTGGCAGAAAAATGGCTTAACAGGCTTGAAAAAGAAATAAAAGATAACTGCAAAGATCAGTATGAAACGATCTACATCGGTGGGGGAACGCCATCATGCCTAAATGACGATCAGCTTGATCGTCTTTTATCATTGATCGATCCTTACATAGATGAAGTCAAGGAATATACGATCGAAGTAAATCCGGAATCACTGGATACAGATAAGATAGATATATTCAACAGGCATCATATTGACCGTGTATCGATGGGGGTACAGTCTTCTGATGACGGTATCCTTAGATCACTGAACAGAAAACACACGTTCAATGATGCGAAGAAAGCGGTTGAACTGTTGAAAAAGAACAGGCTTTCCAACATTTCCGTTGACCTGATGTATTCACTTCCCGGTCAGGATATGGACATCCTTAAAAAGACCATCGATGATATCCTTTCCCTGGATGTGCCTCACATATCTTTGTATTCACTCACGATCGAAGAAAACTCCGTTTTCGGAAAAAAGGGTATCAGGAATCTCGATGAAGATACAGAGGCCGATATGTATGAATATATAGACAAGGTTCTGAATGAGAATGGGTATATCCATTATGAAGTATCAAACTTTGCCAAAGAAGGCTATGAATCCATGCACAACATGGGCTACTGGCTCTATGAAGACTTCCTGGGCCTTTCTTTGGGAGCTTCCGGCAAGGTAGAAAATAACCGCTATACCAATACCAGAGATTTCAAAAAATACTTGAATGATGACTTTATCCGCGATGAAGATCTTGTTTTAAGTGTTGAAGATCAGAAGTTTGAAAACATCATGATGTCACTCAGGACTATCCATGGATTGAATATTGAAGAATTCAATAAAAAAT
>JAFWKS010000410.1 GCA_017511325.1 Erysipelotrichaceae bacterium | reverse complement strand
TCATTAGGAATCTGGACGACTTCTTCAACTTTAGCTTCATCCATCTCTTCCAAAGTAGTCTCATCAAAGCCTGTGTCATTGGCAGCCATAGCTTCATCGAATTCAGCTTTTCTTCTGGCAGCTTCTTCCTGCAATTCAAGGAACTTCTTCTGTTCTCTCTCCTTGATAATCCTAACCTGATCTGCTTTGAATTCTTCTACCAGTGCATCAACATCCAGACCCATCTCATCGATTTCAGTCTGAGTCTTGATGTCGATCTTGCGGTTAGTCAGTTTGACAGCCAGTTTGGCATTCTTGCCTCCTTTTCCGATAGCAACAGAAAGCTTGTCATCATCGACTACGACGACTAAAGGACGCTTGTTATATTTTTCATATTCTTCAATAGCTTCTTCTGTGAGTTCCGGATCTGTAACACTGTTGGCATAGAAGCAGGCTTTTACTTCTGCAGGAGCCAAGGCATTCTTGACCAGTTCGCCAATATCATCATTCCATTCAAAGACATCTACTTTTTCACCTTTGATTTCGCCGATGACAGCCTGAACTCTTGAACCTCTAGGACCGATGCAGGCACCAATAGCATCAACATCATCATTTCTTGAATAAACCGCCATTTTCGTGCGTTCTCCGGCATCTCTGGCGATGGCTTTAATTTCTACCAGACCTTGAGCTATCTCAGGAACTTCCTTTTCAAAGAGTCTTCTTACAAACATGGCATCAGCACGTGACAGTACGACCTGAGAACCTTTGGAATTCTTTGAAACTTCCTTGATGATGCATCTGATAGACTGGCCCTCACGATAGACATCATTAGGGATCTGTTCAGATTTCAAAAGGATACCGATCGTATTCTTGATATCGACGAGAATGAATTTATCTTCGATAGTCTTGATGATACCGGATATAAGATCTGATTCTTTATCTTTATATTCATCATAGACTCTCTGTTTCTCGTATTCCTTGATCCTCTGCTTAAGCATCTGCTTGGCAACGTTGATGGAAGTACGTCCGATCTCGTTGAAATCGACTTCTTCCTCGATCATATCTCCAACCTTTACATCAGGATTGAGCTTTACAGCCTCGGAATAAAGGATACCCAGAGTCTCATCAAAAGTTTCTGTCTCATCATCGACTACCATCAGCTGATGATAGACATGCAGTTCATTCTTTTCAATCGAAACTCTTACGGATGCTTCCGGTGCATCAATGTGCTTCTGATAAGTCTTGGCGATGGCTTCCTTGAGCGTATCCAGGACAAAATCAGGATCGACTTTTCGATCTTCTTCGAAAAGCCTCATACCATCAATAAAGTTTTTGTTTTTTAGACTAATGCCACTCATTTTTTCTCTCCTTTAGAATTTAACGGCATAACGCACTTTTTTTATATTTTTGTATTCTATAGAAACATTCTTAGTTCTGTTTTTTTCTGTTACATCAAGGCTGATGACACCATTGTTATAAGACTTGAGAATACCGTAATATTCATTGTCTTTTGTCTTAAGATAGATGTATTCGCCAATGGCCTGCTCAAGTTCTTCTTCGTTTCTTATCGGTCTTTCCGCTCCGACATTTGAAACATCAAGGAAGTAATTATCCTCAAATTCATCTTCATATCTGTCAAGATAATCAGACAGTTTTCTGGATATCTCTTCAAGCTTATCCATATTCAGCTTTTCATCAAGCAGTACAGACAACGTTTGATCGCCTTTATGATAAGAGGCCTCAAACAGTTTCACATCGTTTTCTTTGCAGAATTGTTCCAAAGCGTGATTGATCTTTTCTAAGTTCATGTTCCTCCAGACAATAATTAAGGAGCGATCACTCGCTCCTAATACTTTATGATTATATTATTTTTTCCAGCTGTTTTTCAATAGTTTTGGCTATTTTTTGGCCATTGTCAGTATTTTAACAAGCAGTTCTACGACTTTTTCACCATCTTCCTTGCACCAGAATTCGTGAACACCATGGAAATTCTGTCCACCTGTCCCAAGATTTGGACAAAGGATGCCGTTCCATGTCAAGGAAGCGCCATCGGTTCCGCCTCTGATCGCAACAG
>JAFWKS010000409.1 GCA_017511325.1 Erysipelotrichaceae bacterium | reverse complement strand
TGATGGCGGCCGACATACTTCTTTATGATGCTAACTACGTGCCGGTTGGTGAAGATCAGAAACAGCATGTTGAACTGACCAGAGATATCGCTCAACGATTCAACAATAAATATGGTGAGACATTCGTCGTTCCTGAACCATTGATAGCTAAAGTCGGAGCCAGGATCATGTCTCTGTCAGATCCTAGCAAGAAGATGTCCAAATCCGAAGAGACCAACAAGGGCTGCATCTATCTGCTGGATGATCTGAAAGCCGCTCGCAAGAAGATCATGTCAGCTGTGACTGATTCGATCGGTATGATCCAGCTTGATAAAGAAAATCAGCCGGGCTTATACAATCTGATCGAGATCGCTTCTTCATTGAGCGGACGCAGTATGGAAGAGATCGTAAATGAATTCAAGGATCAGGGATATGGGAAGCTTAAGGGTTATGTAGCTGATGTCGTCTGCGATACTCTTGAAAAGATCCAGACCAGATATAAAGAGATAATTGAATCTAAACAGCTGGAAAGAGTTTTATCTGAAGGTGCTGTAAAAGCTTCAAAGATGGCTGATGCAAAACTTGAAGAAGTGAAGACCAAAATCGGACTAGAGATCAAATACTAAAAATTCAACTTAATATGTTGAATTTTTTATTGCATATCATCTATATCCCCGGAATTTATCCTGCTGAATTTCTTGATTATCTTTGAAGAAGTAGTATTGAGATTTATAAATGCGTTTCCAAGATTTTCATACTGTTTGAGAAGTTCCTGAGTCCTAAGTTCATAGCGTTTGAATTCGATCGAAAGGTCAGCCAGCAGTTTTTCGATCTCCTTGGCCTGTTCATCCTTTTTCTGAGACAGATAGATGGATTTGATTGCTGTTATGTAGGCCATAAGCGTCGTAGGAGAAACGATATAGACTTTCTGCTGATAGGAATAATCGACCAGTTGTGTGAAGTTTGTATAGATCTCGGAAAAGATCGCTTCCGCCGGTATGAACATATAGGCCATGTCAGTAGTTACACCTTCAATGATGTATTTCTTTGAGATATCATCGAGATGTTTCTTGACATCATCTCTGAACTGTTTTCTTGCGCCTTCTTTTTCTTTTTCAGTCAATGAATCATCATAGATGCGGCGATAATTCTCCAAAGGAAACTTGGAATCTATGCATATAAGAGGCATCGATTCGCTTCCATAAAGAACGGCGTCAGCAACGCTTCCGTTAGGAAGCTTTAATTGTTTTTCGTAGAAAATTGAATCATTTCCATAAGCGGCCTCAAGCAGCGAATACAGTTCAACTTCACCGAATGTTCCCCTGCTTTTCTTGTCGATCAGGATATTCTGCAAAGAAACGACATCTTTTGAGAGTTCATTTATGCCCTTTTGAGCTTCATCAATTTTCACAATCCTTTCATTGATCCTGTTGTATATCTCACTGTTGGACTTGTTGCCCTGGATCAGATTGGAATTTATCCTTTCGGAAAAGTTGTTGAATTCCATATTAAAGGATCTGTTCATATCGAGCAGATCCTTGTTCAGATTGGTCCTTATCTCATATATCGACCTGCTCAGTTCATTGTGCAGGTCATTGGTCTTTTTGGCGTTGTTGAGGACGATTATCAGGATTATTATCACGCTGAGCAGGAATAATGCCATCATGATAAATAACAGTGTGTTGTTATCCATTATTCTTCCTCGTTGTTTATGTAGTCTTTGATCATTTGCACTTTTTCACGGAAATCAGTATTGCGGTCATTTTCTACTGATACCAGAGACAGAATAAAAGCATGCAGCGCATTGAGCGTTAAAGCTATGATCGTAAGCAATGAGAGATAATCCGACAGATTTCTAAGCATTTTCTTCCCTTAACTTATTATACAATTCCTGAGCAACTTTCTTGTTTAAAACTGTTTCAAGTTCTTCCAGAGACTGTGTTTTTATATTGGCTATGCTCTTATATTTCTTAAGCAGTTTAAGACGGCTCTTTGGTCCAAGCCCTTCAATATCATCAAGAACAGATCTATACATCGCCTTCTGTCTGAGCTTCTTATGGTAAGTTATCGCAAAGCGGTGAACTTCATCCTGCATATTCGTCAAAAAGAAAAACAGATTGGAATCTTTTTCGATATTGATGATCTCGTAATTTACATCCATCATATACGAAGTATTATGGTGATCGTCCTTGCCTAGGCCAACGATCGTTATGTCCATGCCCAAAGATCCTAAAACTTCCTTGGCGATATCGATCTGGATCCTGCCGCCATCCACGATTATAAGATCAGGTCTTTCCAGATCATCTTTCAGCACCCTGAAATATCTTCTGTACAGCATCTCTTTCATAGAAGAAAGATCGTTGGCAGAATCTTCAAGTT
>JAFWKS010000408.1 GCA_017511325.1 Erysipelotrichaceae bacterium | reverse complement strand
CGGGAATGATCTTCTTCGGGATGTCGAGGACGTTTTCAACGAGATCACCTTCCCAGGCTTCCTTGGCCACTTCCTTTAAAACCTGATACTTCAGATACTGGATTCGGGTTTCAAATTTATTGTTGTTCATATAATTCCTCCAACGCTTTCTTGTCCATGAAGATTATCTTGTGCAGTGCCTCTTTTTCATATTCTCTTTTCTTGGTGGCCTGCGAAGTCGCAAGGATAGGTAGCCAGCTCAGGATATCCTTCTGCTTGCATCCGGATTTCTCACAGAAAAGATCGATGTATTTTCTGGCCAGCTTGTTTTTGCCGGCCACGATGAACAGCATGTAAGTCCTGGCGGCATCGGCTTCTTCGTTGCCCTGCGTTGCATGGGACCAGTCAACGACATAGGCTTCATCCTTGGAGTTGATGATGACATTGCTTGGATTGTAGTCGCCATGGCACAGACAGTTGTGTCTTGGCTTGCCTTCGATCTGGCGGTTGAGGTCATAGCGCATGGTAGCTGATAAGAAGTCGGCAGAATACATCTTGCGGTTCATCTTGTCTTTGTGCTTGATCAGCGCCGGACATCTTTTTGAAAGCATTTCGATCTGGATATCCACGAAACGGTTGAGATATTCATCCTCTTTTTCCGGATGTTTCTCCATCAGTTCCTCAAGCGTATCCCCTTCGACAGCCTCGGTGACCATCGCCCACTTGCCATCGATCATGGTCATTTCCAGAATGGCCGGAACATTCAGGCCGGTCTTTTCAACCAGGGACTGGACCAAAGCTTCAGAAAGGATGTCAGACTTGTCGTAGCCAACATCAAAAACCTTGTAGCATCTACCGTTTTCAATATACACGCTACGGTTCTTGCGTTCGGATTTTATCTCTTTATTCATACGTAAATATCCTCTTTCATCATTATAATAACTTATTTTAGGGGCTAATTGTAGAGGCCGAAACAGTCCAAGAGGGCGGTTATAAAGATTTATCTTTGATAGAATAAGGTTAGAGAAAGAAGGATATAGGAATAATGAAAATAGGTGTTTATTATGTTGTTTCGGCAATAGCAGCCGGAGAGATAGCCAATTCCAGCAATTTCCCGTGGCTGGATGAACTTTCAAAGATGACCGGTTTTGAATTTGAGGTCACAGACATTGATCATTTAAAGGATTATGAAATGGCCGTGGAATTCATCGGCAGCGGTGGTACGGAAGGCCTCTTCCTAAAGGATATCGACAAGTTCCCAAGGCCGTGCTTCCTTCTGACGACCGGTGCCAACAACTCCCTGGCCGCCTCCATGGAGATCCTTTCCTACCTGAGACAGCACAAGATTCCGGGTGAAATACTGCACGGATCCGACAGCTTTGTGGCTCAAAGAATCAAAGATCTGGCCAAAGTCTTTGCGGTCAAGAAGAAGCTAAACGGCAGCCGCATAGCCAGAGTCGGTCATCCGTCTGACTGGCTGATCTCTTCGGATGTTGATGCACAGGAATCAAAAAGGATCAACGGCATCGAGATCATCGATGTGACGATGGAGGAATTCTTTGATGAGATTAAAAGAAGAGAATACAAGGATAATCAGTATACAGAGATGATCAAAGCCAAAGGCTATGATGAAAAAGAGATCAATGAAGCCTTGTATATCTACGGCGCCTTAAGAAGGATCGCTGATAAATACAGACTGGATGGTCTGACGGTGAGATGTTTCGATCTGCTTGATACCGTACACTCAACAGGCTGTGCCGCCCTGGCGATCTTAAACTCTGAAGGTGTATATGCGTCATGCGAAGGCGATGTGCCGGCTCTTATCTCTATGATGGTTT
>JAFWKS010000407.1 GCA_017511325.1 Erysipelotrichaceae bacterium | reverse complement strand
TGGAGACCATCATTTCCATGGGTCAGGCGATCTTCCCATTCATCACCGACAAGCTCAGTTTTGTGCTTTGCTGCGTGCTGCCGTTTAATCTTGTAAAGGCAGTTATCGTCGATATTCTGACGCTTTTGCTGTACAAGAGGATATCGCCTTTGCTTAAGGATAATTCGTAAAAACAAAGCTTTTTCAGATATACAATGTTATATAATATAGCTTGCATATGGTATAATTTTTTAGTACACAATACGGAGGTTTTGTTATGGCTAGATTAACAAGAACACAAAAATTTGCCGAGTTAAGAGAAACACTTGCCAATGACAAAGAAGAGACGATAGATTCCAAAGAACTGTCTTCTTATCAGAATAAATTAAGCAATTTAACAGGTGAACAGTATAACTATCGGCCACAGGCACCAGTGCAGAGGCCAATAGAATCTGATCCAAGATATACCTGGAGAGATTTTGATGAGACACCGATCAATGAAATGGTCAATCAGTTCAAAAAAGAAGAGCCTAGCAGCATTGCTACAAGCAGTGTTTTCAATTCAATCCAGGAAATGCCAAGATCACAGGGCGTTTCAAATGATTATGATATTGCCAAGCTTGAAGAGGAAGATTACATTGATGATCTGGTAGATTCGATCAGGATCGACAGCAATCCAAGCAATGATCGTCCTAGACAGCAGGCTTCTTCTTATCAGCAGCCTGTTTATCAGCAACCACAGCGGCCTGTATACCAGCAGCCAAGCTATCAGCAACCTGCTTATCAACAGCCTCAGCAACCTGATTATCAACAACCTGTTTACCAGCAGCCTAAGCAGCCTGCATATGAGCAGCCTGTTTATCAACAGCCTCAGCAGCCAGTATACCAGCAGCCAAGCTATCAGCAACCGCAGCAGCCGGTCTATCAGCAGCCTGTTGAGCAGCCTGTATATCAAAGGCCAATTGAACAACCGACATATGAACAGCCTGTTTATCAGCAGCCGACATATGAACAGCCAAAAGCAGAACCTGTCGTTGAAAGACCTGTTGAGATAAAACCAGCACCTTCTATCGAAGATAGAATGTCTGAGATCGAAGCTTTCGCAGATTTCAGGAATACAACAATCAGTGAACCTGAAAAACCAGCACCGGTAGTTGAACCAAGACCGATCGAATCGCTCGATATCGAAGCACCTGCAAGAAATACTGTCGAACTCACTGCCCAGAAGCCGGTCGATCCTGCTTCATCAAGAACTACATTCGACATGTATGATCGCATCCAGGATATGTTTGCGGAAGTAGAAAATGAGCCAGTCAAGGAACCTGAAAAAGCTGAATTTGTCGACAGACTTGAACCTGATCATTCAAACGAGACTGCAAGATCATTTGTCAGTGAAACTATTCAGGAAGTAAGCGATTATAATAAACAAAACGGTGAACAGACGATCGGTCAGCTGACCAACGATATGGTCAACGAGATCAGACATCACGAAGAGCCTAAACCTGTCAAAGAGAAAGTTGAAGAGATCAAGTTTAAAGGCAATGATGAAGACTTCACCAATACTGTTTCCATGGAGATCTCCAAGATCATGGAAGAGATCCCGGCAGACAGAAACGTAGAAGTTAAGCCACAGCCTGTAGTTAAAGAAGAAAGACCTGTAGTTGAGGAACATCCTGTTCTTGCCAAGAAACTTGAAGATACACCTGAAGAAGATGTCGTTGAGATCAAGACACTCAATGAGATCGAAGCAGAAGAGACTCTCACAAGAGATACCGTATCCAATACGATCCCATTCGTTGTGACAAATGACGATGATGAAAATGAAGACGAGGAAGAAGGTTCAAATACGATACTCAACATCATCCTGATCGTCCTGATCATCATCCTGGTCGTTGTACTTGGACTGATTGTATTCTATATTTTAAAGACCAAGGGTGTATTTTAATGAAGATCAATATTGCCATAGACGGACCAAGTGCTGCGGGTAAATCGACCATCGCAGACCTGGTGGCGAAGAAACTGGGCTATACGCATCTGGATACCGGTGCAATGTATCGGGCCGTTGCCTATGAAGCCATAAAGAAGAATATTCCGTTTGAAGAAGAGAACAGAATCGTTGAGATGATCCACGAGATGGATCTTGATATGCTGCCGGATGGAAGAGTGATTCTTGATGGAGAAGACATATCTGAAAAGATCAGAGAAAACGAGATCTCAATGGGGGCTTCCGATGTCTCTAAACTGGAAGGCTGTAGAAAAGCCTTGGTGGAAATGCAGCAGAGGATCTGCGCAAACGGCGGATATATCCTCGATGGCAGAGATATCGGTACAGTAGTATTGAAGGATGCACCAGTGAAGATCTATATGACTGCTTCAGCTG
This sequence comes from Erysipelotrichaceae bacterium, assembly GCA_017511325.1. The sequence goes on along the minus strand of JAFWKS010000407.1, from coordinate 1,616 downwards.
AATCCAGAGCACAAAGAAGAGTATTGCAGAATATGGAGAAAGGTATTGAAGCGGATTATCAGACGATACTGGAAGATATTATCAAAAGAGATTATCAGGATATGCACCGTGAATTTTCTCCGCTGACCAAGGCGGAAGACGCGATCGAGATCGACACGTCAAACGAAAGCCTCAACGAGACGTTTAAACGTGTGATGAAGATAATCGAAGAAAAACTGGGAGAATAGAATGATAGATGGAACTGTCGCAATCGTTGGTAGACCCAATGTCGGTAAGTCGACAGTTTTTAATAGGATCCTGGAACAGCGGGTATCGATCGTTGAAGATACGCCCGGCGTAACAAGAGACAGGATCTATGGCGACTGCACCTGGCTGTCCAAGACCTATCGTATGATCGATACCGGCGGTATTCAGATCGAAGATGTACCGTTTCAAAAAGAGATCAATGCGCAGGTCGAGATCGCTATCGAAGAAGCAGATGTCATAATCTTTCTGGTCGATGGAAGAACAGGCTTGACTGGGGATGATGAATATATCGCAAGACTGTTGCAGAAATCCAAAAAACCGGTCGTCCTTGCGGTAAACAAGATCGATGACATCTCCAAGATAAATGACATCTATGAATACTATGCGTTGGGAATGGGTGATCCGCTTGCGGTATCAGGAGTTCACGGCATAGGCATAGGTGATCTGCTTGACCGGGTCGTTGAACTGATGCCGGAAAGATCGATCGAAGAATATGAAGGCATGATCAAATTTGCGATCATCGGCAGACCCAATGTCGGTAAATCATCTTTGACCAATGCATTCTTAAAACAGGATCGAGTCATCGTTTCTGATATTGAAGGTACCACCAGAGATGCGATTGATACGCTTTTTACTGCCAATGGCAAGAACTATGTCGCCATCGATACAGCCGGTATCCGCAAAAGAGGAAAAGTATACGAGAACGTCGAGAAGTATTCTGTTTTAAGAGCCAAGGCCGCGATCGAAAGAAGCGATCTTGCCCTGGTTGTACTGGATGGTTCGACAGGAATAATCGAACAGGATAAACATGTGGCCGGTCTTGCTCATGAGGCCAAGAAAGGCGTCATCATCGTCTACAACAAATGGGACATCGTAGACAAGGATGAAAAGACGATGTCCAATATCACCAAAGAGATAAGAAAGCAGTTCGTCTATCTTGATTATGCACCGATCGCATTCGTATCCGCCAAGGAAGGAAAGCGCATTGATACGATCCTTCCTTTGATCGATGAGGTCTATGAGAATCTCAATAAACGAATCAAGACCAATGTACTGAACGAAGTCATATTGGATGCGCAGATGGCCAATCCGGCCAAGCCGCATAATGGCAAAAAATTCAAGATCTACTATGCTTCACAGGTATCCAGTGCTCCATGTACGATCGTACTGTTCTGCAATGATCCGGAATTGATGCATTTCTCATATGAAAGATACATCGAAAACAGATTAAGAGAAGCCTTCGGTTTTGAAGGGGTACCGATCAATATAATCGCCAGAAAAAGATCAGACAAATAGATAAAGCCCGTTGAGGGCTTTTTTAGTACGCTATAAAGTGTAGTCGGTATAGTCTCTATCAGATGACTGACCTG
>JAFWKS010000406.1 GCA_017511325.1 Erysipelotrichaceae bacterium | reverse complement strand
TTTGTGAGTACTTCAACGTTTTTTTCATTAAGATAATGGCTCAAAGCCTCCGGTGTAGAGGAATAATTACTCAGACCTCTTCTTTCAGCTTCCTTGATCCATGATTCATCATAACCGTTGCCGTTGAAGATGATACGCTGATGTTCGTTGAGTGTCTTAATGATCAAGCTATGAATGGCAGTATTAAGATCTTCAGCCTTTTCCAGTTCATCTGCAAATTCCTTAAGTTCTTGTGCAATCACGGTATTTAAGATCGTATTAGGCGTAGAAATGGAAGCACTTGAACCTGGCATTCTGAATTCGAATTTGTTTCCAGTAAACGCAAATGGTGAGGTCCTGTTTCTGTCAGTGTTGTCCTTCGGGAATGAAGGGATCGTATGAACGCCGATCTGGATCGATTGACGGGCCTGATCAAATACCGTATCATTGACGATACTTTCCAGGATCCCTGAAAGCTCATCACCCAGAAACATCGAAATGATAGCCGGAGGAGCTTCATGTCCGCCCAGACGGTGATCATTTCCGGCTGAAGATACGGAGATCCTGATCAGATCCTGATATTCGTCTACGGCCTTGATTATGGCACACAGGAAAAGCAAAAACTGCGCATTCTCTGAAGGTGTATCACCTGGATCGAGCAGGTTAACTCCGGTATCAGTCTTTAATGACCAGTTATTATGCTTACCAGAACCGTTGATATTGGCATAAGGCTTTTCATGAAGCAGACATTCCAGATCATGTTTCCTGGCGACCTTTTTCATGATCTCCATGGTCAGGTTGTTCTGATCGGCTGAAACGTTTACGGTCAAGAAGTTATTGGCCAGTTCGTGTTGGGAAGGTGCGACTTCGTTGTGTTCAGTCTTGGCCTGAATGCCTAAAGCCCACAGTTCCTCATTGAGGTCTTTCATGAATTCCTGTACACGAGTCTTTATAGATCCGTAATAATGATCGTTCATCTCTTGGCCCTTAGGAGGCATGGCTCCAAATAATGTTCTTCCGGTGAGTCTCATGTCTTCCCTTAAGTCATAGTATTTCTTGTCCACCAGGAAGTATTCCTGTTCAGCGCCGGCTGTCGCCTTGACATGGTCGACATCCTCGTTGCCAAAAAGATGCAGGATCCTCATGGCTTCCGTATTCAAAGCTTCCATCGATCTCAATAAAGGAGTCTTGTGGTCCAGGGCCTCTCCTGAATATGAACAGAAGATCGTCGGAATACACAGGATACCGTCTTTTATAAACGCATGTGAAGTCGGATCCCAGGCTGTGTAGCCTCTGGCTTCAAAAGTGTCTCTTAAACCGCCTGACGGGAATGATGAAGCATCCGCTTCACCCTTGATCAGGTTGCTTGGTGAAAACTCCAAAGTGATCTTTCCGCCCTTGGCCGTCGAGACAAAACTTTCATGTTTCTCCGCGGTAGCACCGCTCAAAGGATGAAACCAGTGCGTGAAATGGGTCGCCCCGTTTTCAATGGCCCACTCCTTCATCGCCTTGGCGACTTCCTCAGCTATATCCTTATTCAGATAGGAACCTCTTTTGATGGTCTTATTCAGTTCCTGGTAGGTCTTTGCTGAAAGTCTTTTCTTCATCACTTCATCATTGAATACCTTGCAGCCAAATGTCTTCATAATGTCAGTCATAGTTTATTCCCCCCTGTTTTTTATATTTTTGTGATCCAGCCATACGGATCTTCCATCTTTCCCCATTGAATGGATGTCAGTGTCCTGAACAGCCCTTCACTGAAAGGACCTGTTCTGTGCTGATTGATGATCACACTGTTTGCCTCGTATGTGAGTTTTCCGACCGGTGAGATAACAGCAGCGGTACCGCAGCCGAATACTTCATTAAGTCTTCCTTCCTCACCGGCCTTCATGATGTCGCTTATTGAAAGTTTCCCAACATGGACTTTTATGCCTTTTTCTTCACAGATATCAAGGATACTCTGCCTGGTTATGCCCGGTAATACGGTACCCGTACAGGCAGCAGTATATAATTCGTGATCGATCATGAA
>JAFWKS010000405.1 GCA_017511325.1 Erysipelotrichaceae bacterium | reverse complement strand
TCGCAACTTCCTGTCTGGTAATAAATAAGGATAAAGTCACTTACTATCCTGATGGCTATAAGGACTACATAGATGTCAGAATAAAGGAAGAAAAGAAAGAGGAAGTAAAGGAAAACAAGCCTCTCAAGGAAATAAAACAGAAACCTAAATACAATATCTCGCGTCTTGAAAATGAGATCTCACTCATGGAAGATATCCTGGAAGACAAGCGGGCTCTAAGATATGAACCTGAATATTATCAGGATATGAACAAAATGAAGGAACTCGATGAAGAGATCGATGATATACACAATCAGATCCATGCTTTGGAAGAAAAATGGGAAGAAGCCATGCGATTTGAAGAAGAAAAGAACAGATAAGGAGACCACATATGTTAGACAAATATCTGAAAAGCCGGATCCCTGAAGCTGAAAGACTGGTCAGAGATCTTGGCAAAAGCTATGATTATGTTTCCGTACTGGGAACGCTGGTTCATACCGGACAGATCAGAGTTTCGACCCACATCAATTCAGTCGAAGATGTCGACAACGAATGCGGCTTTGTCATAAAACTGTACAAAGACGGAAGATATTCCGAGTATTCGTGCAATGACATCAAGGGCTTAAAAGCAAAAAAGGTCATCGAAGCCGTAAAGCTCGACAAGATCGTTTCTGCCGATTTTAATGTCAGGATGCTGGAAGAGGAAGAACATGTTGAAGACTATCTTCGTGAAGATGATTCAAAGCTCTCTGATAAGCAGATCATCAGTCTTTTGAGTGAAACAAAAGACAGCATCGAAAAAGCTGATGAAAGAGTTATTAATGTCAACGCTGTCTATGTAAAGCGTCAGACTTCCAAGATCTTCGTCTCCAGGAAGAAACGTCTCAGCCAGAAATACGACTGGATCAACGTCATGACGGTTGTCGTCGTAAGAGATGGCGACAACATCAAATCGAACTACAGAGCGGAAGGCGAAGCCAACAGCGAACTGGCTTTGAAGAAATTCAAGGAAAATGCCAAAGGTTTCCTGGATATCACTCTGAAGCTGCTCGAGGCAACACCGATCAAACCGGGCAAGTATACGATCATCACTGATCCTTCCATTTCCGGACTTATCGCTCATGAGGCATTCGGACATGGCGTGGAAATGGATATGTTTGTGAAAAACAGAGCCAAGGCTAAAGATTTCGTCGGCAAGTATGTCGCTTCACCGTTGGTAAACATGTATGATGGTGCTGCAAGCTGTGTGAGCGCTGCTTCATATTTCTTTGATGATGACGGTGTGGAAGCCCACAATACGCAGATCATCAAAGACGGTATCCTGCAGACGGGCATTTCCGACTGCCTGAGTGCCATGGAACTGGGAAGCGTTCCGACCGGCAACGGACGCCGTCAGGACTTCTCCAGAAAAGTCTACACCCGCATGACAAACACCTGGTTTGGCAAGGGCAAGGACAAGCTTGAAGACATGATCAAGTCAGTTGAATACGGCTATTATCTCTGTCAGACCAACAACGGTATGGAAGATCCGAAAAACTGGCAGATCCAGTGTACAGCAGAGTACGGGCTTGAGATAAAAGACGGCAAGTTTACCGGCAAGATCGTCGCTCCGGTCGTCATTTCAGGCTATGTCATCGATCTGCTTAATTCGATCTCCATGGTCTCGGATGAAGTTACTGTCCTTGGTTCCGGCATGTGCGGCAAAGGCCACAAGGAATGGGTCTATGTTTCTGACGGCGGACCATATTTGAAAGCGGAGGCTAAGTTAGGCTAATGAAAAAGAACGATATAATAAAGACCTTAAAGGCCAACAAGAAGATCAGCGATTATGAACTGGTCCTGATAAATAAGGATTCAAGAGAATTATTCTACGTGCTGGATCATCTTGAGATCAACAGAGCAGTAAGGATCGATTCAGCAACCATAAAAGTCTATGTGGCAGATAAAAAGAGCGTCGGATCTTCGATGGTGATGCTGACGGCGGCCGATGATGAAAAGTCTTTGGCCAAGAAGCTCAATGGTGCTGTTGCAAGAGCCAGATCAGCAAAAAACCAGTACTATCCGCTTGCGGAAAAGACTATCAACATCAAGGAAGATAAAAAGAACAAGCAGGATCTCAACCTGATCGCTTCAAAAGTTGCGGAAGCTGTTTTGAAAGCCGATCACTATCGCAATGGCTGGATCAATTCAACGGAGATCTTCGTATCCAACATAAAGGAAGAACTGATCAATTCCAAAGGCATCGACCACGTCAGTGAGTATTTCAAGATCGAGATCGAATGCATCCCGACCTGGTCAAATAAAAAGGAAGAATTCGAACTTTACAAATTCTATCAGTCAAACAGGATCGACTATAAGCAGATAACCGAAGAGATAACCGAGATCCTTGAACTCGCCAAGGCTCGTTCACAAGCTCTGACCATCAAGGATGTCGATCTTCCTGATGATCTGATGGTTTTGGTCAAGAACGACATGCTGGAAACGATCGTAGATAATTTTACTAACGACCTTTCATATCACAACGTCTTTATGAAGGAGAACCATTACAATATCAATGATGTTCTTTCTGAGAATAAATTCGATCTGACGATGAAGCCAAGCATAAACGGCTGTCTGTCTTCGCACAAATACGATTCCCATGGCGTCGTACTAAAACCGAAGAACCTGATCAGAAAAGGTGTCGTCAAAAACAATTTCGGCGATATCCAGTTTGGCTACTATCTCAAGGAGAAAGAGATCACCGGTTCGATCCCGGTCGCAGAGCTCAAAGCAGAAGGTATTGACTACAAGAAAAAGAAGCATCTTATCATTGAGAATTTCTCAGCTCCACAGCTTGAAGAGAATTCCGGATACTGGGGTGGTGAAGTCCGTCTTGCCCGCTACTTTGACGGCAAGAAATATATACCGCTT
>JAFWKS010000404.1 GCA_017511325.1 Erysipelotrichaceae bacterium | reverse complement strand
TGATTTTAAAAAGCAGCCTTCGAGAATCGAACTCGAATGTCAGGCAAGAACACACGCCGAAGCGCAAAGGAGACCCGACAATCGCCAGATGGCCGCATATGAAGAGGCGCTAGGCCTCTTGAATTTTGTTGTTGATTGGAAGGTTGTTCAACAGTACGTTGATCACCCCCACAATTATATACGCTATTGAGTAAAGTATCATTTCGTCTACCTGCTGATGTCTGTAGCAGGCCGCTCCGGTGATCAGAAATGCCAGAGGCAGAATCATCGTCGGCCCGCCTTTTCTCATCTGCAGGATGCAGATGATGACTATGATCAGGATCATCGCCGTAATAAACAGATATCTGAATACCTCTGTAGAAGCATTGCTGAAATAGTCGTTGAACAGACCGCTGAAGATGTGTCCTGAAAGAAGCAGATACAGGAACACGGTTACAGCGATCTGAACTATATAGACAAAGATCTGAAATGCCTTTACAGAGTTCTGGGCACCCAGGTGCCCAGAAACTCTTTTAAGTTTTTCAATACTGTTCATCTTCTTCTTTCCTGAAAAGAACGATCAGCAGCGCAATGCACGCCAGAGCCAGCATCGGTACGGCAATTACTACTGCTTTGCCTGCGCCGGTGTTGACGATGCGATACAGCCTGCGTGTAGGATCGTAGAATGATACAGTCTGACCTCTATCGCCAATATCCTTGTGGGTGGCTTCGAGCCGGCCGTCACGGGTTCTGTAAAGTTCCTCGAAGACAACTGTCTCTTTGTTGCCCCACCCGCTTGAATCTACGGTAAAGGACATTGTGACCTTGCCGTCCCTGGTTTCCGGTTTGAAGGTGATCTCGCCGGTTTCAATGGTCTTCTGATCATTTTTGCTGACGAGCACGCCTTTTACGGTGTATTCCAGGTTTGTATCAAGGCCTGAATATTCGATCGTATCGACGATCGTGGCTTTGCCGCCGGATGCCTGATCCTTCTTGCCGTTAGCGAAAGATGCCGTGGTCTTTAAGACCGGCTTTTCGTAGTAGATGTGAATCCACTGGGCTTCGTCTTCAGTATCCTCGTGGTCAGCGAGTTCAATCAGTTCGATGTCAGGTTCCTGTCCCTCTTCTTCAGCCTCTGTGACTTTCTTGAGATATAAAGTTTCAAAGACGATCACATCGGCATCTTCCGGAGCAAGATATGAGCCGTCGAACGTGAATTCAACGTCGATCATGCCTGAATGTACAGGCGGCATGAATTCGACTTTGCTTTCAACTGTCTCGCCATTGACCAGTAGCGGACCTTCTTTGGTTTTGTTCATCAGGATGCCCTTAATGACATAGGTTTCCTGTGTATCGAGATATTTATATTCGACACTGTCTCTGAAGATCATCTCGGAATCGAGAATGGCGATCTTATCCTTGTTCTGGATCTGCGTATCCTTGACGGCCTTGTCTTTTGCGGCAGTGAGTTTTCCGTTGTTGTCATAAGCCGTGGTCGCGATCTCAGGCTTGTAGAATTCGATCGTCTGATCTTCATCTTGAGCATCTTCGTGATCTGTGATCTCTATATCCCAGAGATACAGTTTTTCAAAGACGACAAGATGGTTTTCGTAGTCGAGGTCCGAACCGTCGATTTCAAATTCAAGAGTGATCTCTCCATCCCTTGTCAAAGGCTTGAAGGTCTTTTCGACGATATATTCTTCGCCATCTTCATTCTTGAGGATCTCTTCAGTCTCCTTGTTGTAGAGCCTTCCGATGATCGTGTATTCGTTATCGACGTTAAGGTCTTCATACGAGATTGTGTCTATGATATTGACCTGATGGTCCTTTACAGCCAGCCTTTCACCGTTTTCATCGGTTGCCAGGGTGCTGAGTTTCGGTAAAACGAGTTCGATGCTCTGATCTTCATCTTCGAGGTCTTCATGTTCCGCTACCAGGATGTTTCCGATATAAAGGTCTTCAAATACGACCATTTCGGTATTCTCGAAATCCAGATAGTTGAAGCTGAAAGGCATATCGACTTCACCGTTGCGTGTTTCCGGAGTAAAGGTTATTTCACCTGTAACCTCTTCGCCGTCCTTGTCATAGACCGGTTCGCCGTCCTTGTACATGAGACTTCCTTTAAGGATGTATTCACGCCCTGATTTGACGCTGCGGTATTCCACTCTGTCGATCAAAGTGATCGAACCGAACGGGGCCGTTTTTTCTTCGTCTTTGTTAAGGGCTGTTGTCTTGATCTCCGGTGGAACGATTTCCACTGTCTGATCTGAATCATCCGCATCTTCATGCTTGGCAATTTCGGCCTGACCTTCAAACATGACTTCGTAGGCTGTGAGATTGTGGTGAGCTAACTGTGTGGTATCGAACTTGAATTCGACATCGACAGTGCCATTTTCCTCTTCTGCCGTGAAACTCCTGGTTACGACAATGTCGTTTCCTTCTTCATCCTTGAGGATCTCTTGAGTTTCCTTATCGTATAATCTGGCTTTCAGAACATATTCGTGATCCGGCTGAAGCATCCTGTATTCCACGGTATCGATCAGAACAGCTTCCGTATCGAGCAGGATGTTCTTGTAGAAGTTTCCTTCTTCATCCTTTTCTTCGGCATGAGCTAAGGTCTTGATCTCCGGGATCCAGAGAGTTTCTTCCTCATCTTCGAGGTCTTCATGAACCACCAGTTCAAAGTCTTCATAGTATAGTCTTTCGTAGCAAACCAGCTTGTGGCCCGAAAGCTTCGATGCATCGAGTCTGAACTCGACATCGACCGAGCCTTCATCGGCTTCAGGAGTGAAGGTTGCTGTTCCTGTAATGACGTTTCCTTCTTCATCCTTTACAGCTTCGCCGGTTGCCTTATCCATCAGTTTTCCGTTGACGGTATATTCGTGCAGCGGAGAAAGATTGGTGTAGTAAATGGTATCGATGATGACAGCATCTTCTTTTGCCAGAACATTCTGTACACCGTTGCTTCTTGCCTGAGTTGAAATGGCAGGATAGTGTACGCTCTGATCTTCATCATCGAGATCGGCATGGACTGCATAGACATCTTCTTCATAGATCAGTTCCTCAAAAGCAACATATGAGTGGCCATGTTCCTCGACTTTGAAACTGAATGTCAGTTCTACTTCGCCTTCGGACTGTCTGGCTCTGAATGTCACTTCATCGGTCAGTTCGTTGCCCTGCTCGTCGAGCACGGCTTCGCCTGTATCCTTGTCCATCAGTTTGCCGGTAATTGTATAAACGCGATTGACCTGCAGTTTTGAATATCTGACGATATCCGTTACGGTGATCTCGCCAAGCTGGCCGACATGGGCTTCAGTGTTGTTGTCTGTCGCCGTTGTCTTTAAGCCCGGGATCGCGACGGTCTGTGCCTCATCATCAAGATCGGCATGCTGAGCCGCCAGTTCACCGTCTTCATACAGGAATTCGAATACGACAGCGTCGATTCCTTCTTCAAGGTTTTCCATGTTCAGGATCATTTCGGTCTTGATCGTGCCGCTTGCGCTGGCCGGTTCAAAAGTCTTTTCAGCCTGAACAGGATTGCCGTCCATATCCTTGACCTGCATGCCGGTATTCTTATCCATCAGTATCGTAACCAGCGTGTATTCCGTTGCAGGAGATGTGCGCAGATTTCTGTATTCGACAGTATCAATGATCTTGGTATCTTTAGTCGACGGAACAAACTTAGGCATCAGGCTGTTTTCAACACCGCTTGTCGCTGTGGTCTTGAGTTCGATATTGACGTTTTCAACGTTGTTGATCGAAACCAAGACATTATTGCGTCTGATGATGACGTAGCCTTTGTACATCTGCTTGCCGATGTTGTTTTCGCCTCTGATTTCCTTGATCAGATAAGTATCGTAAGGCAGAGCGCCTAAACTGTCATTGACCGGAACGCTCTGGTTGTATTCATCTTCACCATCCATGATGTAATCGCCGAACCACATACCGCTTTCGGCTGTACCGCCATTGGTATCATAACTGTGCAGATTCCATGAACTTGCGGATGAATAGTAGCCGTTTTCATCAGTCGTGAAGTAGTGCTTCTCGCCTGTTGTAACCGATTCGATCGAGAATTCAATGCCTGCCATCAGATCCTGACTTTCAGCATCGATCTTGCGGATCTCGAAATCTCCTCTTGTTACATGGTTGAATAAGGCTTCATCTTCCAGAGTTATCTTTTCAATGATCACCTTGTCTTCTCTGATCCTGAAACTGCCGACGAGGTTTTCAACACTCGGATCATTCAGTTTCAGATAGCCTGTAGGCGGAACTATTTCGACGTAGTCGTATGTGCCATACGGCAGATAATCGTCAGAAAGTTCCAGGATGCCGTCTTCATTGGTGATGCCCGTGTATTCCTGCTCCTCGCCTGTATATTTATCAACGACCACTTTCTTTTTGCCTTCGCTGGTCGGAATGACACCGCCGACCTGAACTTCGATTATCCCTTCATCGGTGTGTATAGCGACCGGGTTGATCGAACGGTTGATGATCTGTACATAGGCATTGCCTACTGATGCGCCGCCCAAGGCTGAATTCTGTTCGGATTCAAAGTCGCGCTTGGCGATCTTCACTCCGCCTCTGATCGGCTGCTCGGTAAGTAAGTCATTGTATTCTTCGTCATCAAGATCGATGATCTGGCCGTCATAAGTGATTTCAAAATCTCTTGATTTGGTGTTGCCTTCTACAAGGTAGCCTGTCGGAGATTCGACTTCCACGATGCGGTATTTACCTTCAGGCAGCAGTCTGTCTATTGAACTGTATTTGCCTTCGCTGTCAGTCGTGAATCTGAAGCAGGTCTCATTGTAAGAGAACACTTCATTTTCTTTGTCTTCAACGCCGTCAAGGTTGAAATCGACGACCTTGTCCTTATCATTGAGCGAAATGACTTCGTATGTGGTGGTAAGGTTTGTCGCATCGCCCTGCGGTCTGTTTTCCATGAAGTCTATATCGTGTTTGGTCAGTGTAAAACCGCCGCGGATATAGATATTTGTATGTTCATAGGACAAATCAAAGTGCGCAGTATTGATGCTTTCAGGTGTGGCATCGAATTCGACTTCTTCCGGTTCGACAACATATCTGTCCGGTGCCACTTCAAGAACGACCTCGCCCGGATACAGCTGATAGCCGTCAGGGCTTTCGATTTCCTTGATGTAGTATGTACCGCATGTGAGATCTTCGCCATCGAAATCGCCGACGATGTCCTTAGACAGCGATGCCTTGCCCTGCGCGTCAGTTGTGACGGTGCCGACCAGATATTTCTGTTCGGTTTCAGGATCGTAGTATCGTATCTCGAATTTTGCGCCTGAGAGATCTTCTAGGCCCTGCGCTTCAGCCAGGCCTGTTTCCTTATCCTTTTTCTGGATATTGATGGTGATGGTCTGCATCTCTTCGCGCTGCGTCATATCGAGGTTGTCGACATCCAGCCAGTCTGTGCCGGTTTCAAGCTCAAACAGCGCATGGCCGTCAACTTCGGTCGAATGGCCGAAATAGATGTTAGGATCCTTCGCAAATCCTTCAGGTGCCCTGGTCTCTTCGATCGTTATCGTACCTAAAGGGAACAAAAGACTGCCTTCTTCATTGAAGGTATCTCTATCGGTTGCAGAGACCAGATGGTCCGTATTGAACAAAACCTGAGCCTCCTGCACTCCGTCGATGGTGACAAATTCTGCTTTGAATACCCATGTAAATTTCGGACTTCTGCCGTTTAAGACATCGGTATTGGAATATGTGTCGTAGTATCTTACCGTAAACTCGGCTTCGTCGAGATACTTGTCATATCCGTATACCCTGCCTGTTCTCTCGTTGTATTTGTACAGCGAGACGCCGCTCGGGTCGAGCAAAGGTTCTTCTTTAGAAGTGACGGTTGCGGTGCTTCCCAGCGATACATTCGCGGTATAGATATTCGTATCCAGTTTGAATCCGGTTCCTGCCTTAAGTTCCTTGACGTAATACGTTCCGGCATTTCTTGTTTCCCAGGAACTTGAATATCCGTTGGATCCTGTAGTCAGAGTCGTAACTCTGCTCGTATCATTCTGTGCGTCAGACAGCGAACGGTATACGCCATACTCTGCTCCTGCCAAAGAATACAGGGCATTGCTGTTGGTCATATTGGCTTTAGTTGAGGTCTTGTAGATCCTCAGATAGCCGGCCTTCGGCGTTTTGCCTCCGTACGTCGCAAGAGACTGGCTTCCGTCAGCTGCTGCAAAAGTGTTGATCCAGGTATCCCATCCGTCTGCGTCATATGCCCAGTAGTCGGGCTGGCAATCTGCTCCGCCGTATGAAGTATTGTTCAGTGCGTTGAACACGGCCGCCTGAATATGGCCATTAGGTACTTCGTTCGTTTCGCCCATAACGATGATATCGGCGACTTTGCCTGACATGGTGCCGTCCGGATTATAGTTAAGTGTTCCGGCTTCAGCTTCTTCCCAGTTCATCGGGTTGTACGGTTCGATACAGTATGCCTGCGTGCCATCAAGCAGGAAAGCGTGTGTGCCTACATAGCCGATGCCGTTAGGAACATCCCAGTGTCCACCGAAGCTGAAATGAACGGAACCCGCAACTTTTCTCAGTCGAATTACTGTTTCTTCTTCTTTTTTAGGATTAGTGTTTTCCCAGACGCCATAAAAAACGATATCACTGTTTTTGATGTCGACTCTTTCCCAGCCGGTAAAGTTGTAGCCGTCGATGCTTGTTTCGGACAGTTCTGGCGGGTTATGTTCGGCGTCTGCTTTTTCATAACTGTCTTCCGGCAGCAGTTTCTTTACACTGTCAGGAAGATTGCCCACGCCGTCTTTTACGCTCTGTTCGACAAAACGATAACTGATGGTTATCAGCTTTTCTTCATCCTTGTTTCCGTCCTCTTTTTCGTCTTCAAGCTCAACGGGCTCAGTGGCTTCGACCTCTTTGGCCTTTTTTGCCCAGGTTCCGATGAACTCGACGTCCGAGTCTTCGATCGTATACTCTTCGATCGACCAGCCTTGGAAACTGTAGACTGTATCGTCCGTTTCGACATTGTCCAGTGGTTCGTTTTTGATGACGTCACCTTTTTTGAGATCCGTTTTTGTTTCAGGCAATAATGCCAGGACTTCATCAGGCAGTTTTGATTCATCGTCTGAAACGAATATATATGCTGCCGTATACGAAGGCTCTTCTTCAGGAATGATCTCTTCGTCTTCTGCGGCAACTTTTATTGTGAAATTGGTTATGCACAGCAAGAGTGCCATAAGCGTCAGCATATACTTTCTGAATAGTTTCATCTTTTTCTCCTTTCTTTTATGTATAGAAAAACCCGGGGATTACCCGGGGATTTTTATGAAAAAAAGAGGGCCTTTTCAGGCACCCTTCTCTTCTATGATTTGAGTATCCGCAATTGCTGGTTGAATCACTCCTGTCACGAGTTAACCTGTTTGGTTGGATTCAACTGATCGCGATTCACAGTTCAGCGACAGTCCCCTAGTTTTTAAACCCCGGTTATCTGTCTCCCTGTGCGTAAATTTCCCGCCCCTACGGGTATCTGACTTTTGTTATAAGGTCAAAAGTCTTAAACCTTTGTTTCTGATTTTCAACCAGATTTTGAGGAAACTACCTTTGTGTGATTAACTGTTTTCAGCCACTGATTTCGGATAGTCTATGATTTTAATCTTCCACCCAGACCTTTTCGGTTCTGTATTCCGCTTCGTGGTGAACCGTTGTATATTCCGGTTCATGATAGACGTTTTTATATTCAGCTGGGTGATTAACGTAGGACGTGTTATACGCCACACAATAATATTCTCCGGTATACTCGATGTCATTGTGATAGCTTCCGCAGCCTTTATCGTGATTTTGTGAGATATGGTTTTCGAGATCTCCGCTGCTTGAACTTGTATATCCGCAGCCGTTGCAAACATAGACTTCTCTTGAATCCTGGCCGTATGCGGAACACTCATTTACTTCTTCTGTCCAGGCGTCTTTTACCAGTACCTGTTCCGTCCATCCTTCTTTGACAACGACCTGTTCATCATATGCTTCCTTTACAAGAACGGTTCTTTCTTCGTAGTGGCCTTTCTTGTTTGAAGTTTCAGTTGATGATTGATTGTTTGAAGATGTATTGGACTCCTGGCTGTTTTGAGATGTATTTGAAGAAGATGCAGTTTGCTTTTTGCCAAGCGAAACGCCATATCTGATCTTCTCGTCTTTTTCATAGGATCCTGAACCGTGCCACACAACATTGCCTTTAGCAACGTTATTAGAATAACTGTCCTTGCTGCCGTCGTGGCTTGGTACAAGCCCCAGCTCCTTGGCTGTTTTCTCAAATGTATCTGCACTCATGCCTGCATAGGCGTTGGCGTCTATTTGGATCGTCTCATCCTGCACTTCATCACCTTCCTGAGGTGTTTCCTGCGCAGCAACCTCTTCAGCTTCCTTGATCGCTTTCTTCTTGGCTTCTATCTCGGTTTCAGATCCGACAAAAAGGATTTTGTTTTCTTCTCTTTCTTCACCTTTGGAATCGGTATACTTCACAGTCACTGTGGCTTCAACCGGTTCACTGAAATCAACCGGATGAACCAGTGTCACATCAGCTCCGTCAGGCGTTTTAAGAACTACCTTATCTTCAGTCTGTTCAACAAAAATATATTCACTATTCTGTACGTCGACTGTGATCTCTATTGTCTTCTCGCTTTTCTCAGCATTGGTCTCTTCGACCTCTTCGGGCACTGTTTCCGTTGCCTCGTCCTTAGGACCGCAGCCGGATAACATGGCCACAACGAGCATTATGCTCAAAATAGAAAGTATTAACCTTTTCATTCACTTCTCTCCTTTAATATAATTGCCCTCCTAAGGATCATCTCCTTACGAGGATAATATATCATAGGTGAGTATTTTATGTCAATACCTTTTAAAACGGTATATTTTTATTTATGCGCCAAAGGTTCCTGTATATTCGTCATACGAAAGCAATACTACATTACCGTCATTCTCTGCCATTTCCCTGGCCTGTTCTTCCGTAAACATGTTGCCTGATTCGTCGACATATGTATAAGAGGGACGGGTTGCCGGTCTGCTTGTTGCGTTTACATTGTTTGCAGTATTTTCTGCTTCAGGCTTTTTGCCTCCGGTTACAGTAACATCAAAAGATTGTCTGTATTCGTTTCCGTTATCCTGAATGATAACATATGCCTGATACGTTCCGTTGACTTCAAAATCGATTTCTGATGTTTCGATATAGTAGGTTCTGTTTTCCCTTGCCGCAGAATAGCTGTATTCGCCGAATACCGGGTCAATTACCGATACAACATTTTCTTCGATCGGTGTCGCATCCTTTGCTTCAATCTCGATCGCTGATGCGTTGAGATAGATCTCCGGCTGCTTTGTATCAACGATATTCACTTCAAAAACCTGATTGTTATTGGCGATCTGGCCATAACTGTCCTCCTTGGTGATGATGACAGTCACTTCCTGAATTCCGGCTTTGTCGGTATCGATCTCTGAAAGCTGCACATCTGCCCCTTCCGGGAAGGATACGAAAAAGTTGCGAAGCTGATCAGGAATGTTTTTCATTTCCGCTTTGTCCGAATCCGAATAAGTCAGTTTTTCGCCGGCTTCGATCGTCGGGATGCCCATGCTCTGATTTGTTTCGATGACAAGCTGCGCGCTTAAATCGTTGAGCGAATTCGTCTTTCTGCTTTCATCGTATTTCTTCCAGGCAAAGAATCCGCCAAAGCCCAGCGCTGCTACAATCAATAGAATAAGCAGCCACTTCAGCCATCCGAAATTGACGTCGTCTTCATCGTCGTCATTTTCTTCATCGTCATTTTCTTCTTTGTCTTTTTCTTCAGGCAAAGGTGATAATCTTACCGGTTTCTCTTCTTCCGGCTGCGGGTGTTTCTTTTTCCAGGCTTCAATGATCTTTTTCCATTCCTCGTCCGAAAAACTATAGTCTTCCTTTTTCGGTTCTTTTTCGAGTTCGGAAATCCTTAAGAGTTCCTCCTCGAATTTCTGTTCCCTAAGTCTTTCTTCGTTTTCAGCAGGGTCGATGGAATGGATCTCGTTGGCTGTTTCGTATTCTTCATCTTCATCATCGTCGCCGTTCATCACTACCGGTTTGATATCCGGCACATTAACAGGCGACTGGTTGAAGACTTCCTGTTTTATTTCCGGTCTGGTCTCTTCAAGCTTGACCTCGTCTACAGCCTTCTGAGGTTCTCTTTGAGGCTGTGCCACCGGCTCTGTGCCCTGCAGGAAACCTGACAGGTCCTGAACGTCGATGATCGTTCCGATATCGTCGTTGGTCACGGCTTCCCTGTTTTCTTGAGGTGCCGGCTCGGTTGCCGCCATGACCTCGCGGATCTTGCGTCTTCTTTCCGCTCTTCTTTCAAGTTCGCTTCTGACGCTTTGAACGATCCCTTCAGGGATACCGCTTAATATTTTCCCGTCATGGCATCTCAGAATTGCTTCCAAGTCTCTGTTTGAGACTTCAGGAAGTCTTACGATCTTCTGACTGATGGCCACGATCATGCTTTTAACTCTGTCGAGATTTAATTCGTTTCTGTCTTCCATATATTATCTCCTTTAAACTTATCGCAAACTCACATTTCCATCGGCATTTATCTCACCGAATTCAATGACTCTGTTTGTTACAGTTCCGTCCTTATTTGTACTTGATATGCCATACAGCACGATCTTGGTTTCACCTTCATTTACGGTAATCGGTGAAAGTTTCACTTCATAGGTTGAACCGTTGACATCAAGCTGTCCGATACCGGGTGCGCCTGATGAACCAAACGGTGATCCCGTCATCAATAGGAAGCCGTTGGCTGCCAATGACAACAGAAGCAGGATCGTCACAATGATCAAAGCGGTCTTTCTCTTCTTGGCTTTGGCCGCCGTCTTCTTGATACGCTGTTCTCTTTTTTCAAGAGCCAGGCGTTCCTGATTCATTCTCTCGCGGTTTTCAGCATCGATCCTCTCCTGCTCTTCTTTGGCTCTTCTCTCCTCTTCCTCTTTCTGCTGCTTTTCCTGAGCAAGACGGAGTTCTTCTTCCCTTTGAGCTTCGAGTCTTTTCTGTTCCTCAGCCCTTCTTTGTCTTTCCTGTTCTTCCTGCTGTTTTCTTCTTCTTTCAGCTTCTTCCTTTTCGGCTCTCTTGCGATCCACTTCCTCCTGAAGCGTCAGCATGTCGTCGATCGCTTTGGAAGATTCAGCTCTGGTAGGCACACGGTATTTGAGACCTTCCTCAGATTCCAGGAAGGATTCAAGCATTTCCATGTACTTGTCTTCCGGCAGCCTCAATACCTGGCCGTCAATGACGGGCGAGGCAACGTTGCCGTACATGATGGACATGGTCCTGTGTGTCCCGTTCCAGTTTCCTCTCAGTGTACCGATCTGAGTCTTTCCGGGAATAAGCTCCAGAAGTTCCTCTTCGTCATCAAGGAAATTTTCAGTGTTCTTTTCGTTCATAAATTATTTGCTCCTTCTCCTTTTTTCTTTTCCTTTAAATTTAAAAGAGAATCCCGATACTACAAGATTCTCATAAATGTCGTTCTTAAAGCACGTCAGCCCTCTGCTGTCATCGTTATCGATCAGCAGGGCGATGCCCTCTCTGTCATCGTAGTGTTTCCGATAGGCGTAGCGGACATTAAGATCCGCATATTTTTCAATGATCCTGCTGTTAATAAGATCTCTATATTCAACGGCAACGATCTCGGCATTTTTATAATCCTGCCATGATGCGTCGGTGCTGTTTACATATTTAATGAATTTCTGGTAATCCATGAACTGCACGATGTCGTGACCCGACAATCCGCATTCATTCAGTATTTCACCGATTTTCATATATGTACTTCTCCTTTCTATAAATAAGATAATAAAGAAAAGCCTCCTCAATATTTAATTGAAGAGGCTTCAATGAACCCGAAAACATAATTTTTGTATTTTTATGATAACATCATTAATATTTATTGACTCGTGCTTTTTTCCGCTATAGAACCGTTACTATTCACCGACAATCTAGGGTAGTGGTTTAAACCCTTGATTTTATTTAAAGAATTTGCTCTCTGGGCACCTGGGTGCCCAGAGATTTGATCCCCCTATATTCTTGTCTGATTTTTAATACTGATTTATTATTAATTCATGGAAAACAAACAGATTAATATCAGATATTACAACGAAGACCGCTCTACGGTCTTTGATCAGACTCTTAATGTAAGCGATGCGATCTATGAAGATCTTTACTACGAAATGAAAGATTACAAGGGTGGTCAGATTGCTTACGACAGTACGCTGTATTATGTGCTTACAGCGTGTTCCTATCTATGGAAGGCTGAAGGTTTTCAAGGCAAGCCCAGTTTTGATATAGATCTGCCTGAAATACAGCCGACTGCGGGAAGCAGATTTTCCTAACCTGTCCTCCTTTAAAGCGCATTGATCAGGATCTGTTCGATCGCGAAGATCAGTGCGTAAACCGTAATTACTGCAATCGTTGTTCTTGCTGACGCAAGAACTTCTTTTGTTTTTGGCCAATGGATCTTGGCGACTTCTTCTTTGACATTCATTATGGTCTCCCCCCTTACTTACCTACGAACGACTTATATTTCTTTTCGACCATGTCAGTCTTGATGGCATTCACAAATTCAATAGCTACGCCTACGGCGATAATGATTCCCGTTCCGCCTAGTGACAGGTTGAAGCCGGTGATACGGCTGACCAGGTATGGCAGCAAGGCGATCAGTGCCAGAAGGATCGAACCTAATACGGTGATGCTGTTAAGGACTTTGCTGATATACTCCTGAGTTTCTTTTCCCTGCCTGATACCGGGAACATAGGCCTTTTCCTTGGCCAGGTCTTTAGCTATCTTTGCCGGGTCGATCTGGGCGTTGGCGTAAAAGAAGGTGAAGCCGATTATCAGCAGCCCGTAGAAGACCAGCATATACCATTTACCCATGCTGAGGGCTTCGTTCATTTTTCGATAGATGTCATAGTTGATCCAGGACATTACGATCTGCGGCGCCTGTATGACAGCCGAGGCAAAGATGACCGGCATGACTGAAGCCGAATTGATCTTTAACGGCAGGTGCGTAAGATTGCCCTTGGTTGTATTGATTGCTCTTGAATACTGGACCGGGATCTTTCTTTCTGCGCTCTGCACTATGATGACCGCAATAATGATCGTAAGGTAAGCCAGCACGAAACAGACAAACATTCCCGTGCTCAGTGCATTGAATGCGCTGTAGAAAGAATACGGGATACCGGAGACGATACCGGCAAAGATGATCATCGACATGCCGTTGCCGATCCCCCACTTATCTATAATGAGTCCCAGTCCGTATGTGATCATTGAGCCTACCGTCAGTATAGCTGCAATAAACAGGTAGGATTTGGTTCCCGGATTTAAAACATAACTGTATAAACCTTTAGCCAGGAAGAATCCCTGAAAGATGGACAGGATGGCCCCGAAGCAGAAGGTGATATATTCGATCTTTTTCTGTCCTTTGCGTCCGTCTTTCTTGAGTTCGACCAGATATGGGATGACGTCCATGCTTAACAG
>JAFWKS010000403.1 GCA_017511325.1 Erysipelotrichaceae bacterium | reverse complement strand
CACGAATGGTTAGAGAATACGCCGAACTATCAGCAGGCAAAGACCTGTTCACGCTGCAATGAAACGCAGGGAGATCCTTTGGAAGCAGAGTTTGCCAAAAAGGGGCTTGCGGTAGAAACGGAATGGGATAAAGAATTTACCTTTACTACGCCTTGTTATAATGATAAAAGCAAGACCACAAATGGTAAGTATAGATTTTCAAATCTCAGAATAGCAGCATCCGATGACGCTTTGGGATTGGAAGCGGCAAAAGGATACGAATGGCTCATATTCGACCTGATCTGCAGATATGATGATGAAAACGTATCGAAATATGGATATACCGGGGTCTTCAATGCGGGTATGGATTACTATGATACATATAGGAACCCAGATCTGGGCACTATGTTTGAACCCGGAAAAACCGATCTTGAAACCGTGGACCGTTTTACGGTCAATTATAACGGAGAGAACTATCCCGAATGCATTTTTCTTTGGGGTGAATATACCGACGAATGGAATGTGGAAAGAACAACATGTATCAGTCAACACACTATATACATACGTATCCCCACAGGCTATGACGGTATCATTGTATCTATGATTGCTAATGGATCAGATGTGGTCGATAAGATCAATGCGGGAGAAATGCCGATAGATTGTCTTGATGACAAATGTGTGAATTTCAGGGTAGTTCCTGAATAATGACGATCGAGTACATACAGCCTTTCAAGCATAAGAACAGGCATGACAGGTATTGAGCAGATACTGACAAGATTCTCGCACGAAATAATAATCACATAAGGGACAGATTAGAAAGCAAACACAGCTACTGACTGTCCCTTTTTATATGCATGCTGCATACATGCCGTATTTGCTCAAAACAGCAAGCAAAACATCCTGATTATTAATAGGCAATGTTTGTAAACGCCCAATAATCCGTACCTTGAATCAATAATAAAAAGACGTTAAGATCCGAATCTGCTTATTCTGATTGTCAGATCTATGCGTCTTTTGTTTTTCTCAAGGAATCAGGGAATTCATCAGACCATGGTAACAGTCTGTCTGGTATGGACACGTCAAAGCCGCTGATACATTTTGGAAGTTCTTCAAGAAGGTAGTTTATATAATCGTACAGCTTAAGATTATTGGCTCTGCCTGTTTCGATAATGGAATAGATGCACGCTGAGGCATCAGCTCCCTTTACGGTATCGATCATGACCCAATTCTTTCTGCCGATCGTAAAAGGACGAATGGCTCTTTCAGCCGGATTGTTATCTAAAGGTATCAGTGGGTCGTCTATAAAGGCTCTTAAGTATTTCTCCTGATTCAGACAATAGGAAAAGGCCTTTCCTGTAGCTGATTTGTCAGGAACCTTTCCGATATTGCTTGCGATGAATCTGAAGAAATCATTCACAAGAGGCTCTATCGTTTCTTTCCGCTTCTTCTTTTTTTCAGGAGGATCAAGGTCTTTGAGCCTGTTGTCCTCATGATAGATGACTGCTATCTTTTTAATGGCTGTATCAGCCAGAGATGAGGAACCGTTTATCTTGATGATATCAGAGAACTTCCTTCTGGCGTGAGCGAAACAGCAGGCTATCCTGAACCTTTCAGGTTCGTCATTTCCCATCTTGTGGTAGGCATCAAAGCCATCGCATACCACCACGCCTTTGTATTCCTTCAGGAATCTTTTAGGATTGGCTGATCCTCTGGTGTGGCAGCTATCGTAGAGAACGATCTGATGATCGGAACTTACGGATGATCTGTATACCCACATATAGGATTTTGATCCCGCAACTCTGCCGTCTTTGTTTATAAGAAACGGGGTTTCATCCGCATGTATCAGATCTTCCTTGACCAGTATTGATTTAAGGCGGTCATAGAAGTATCTGTCGTATCCTGCTATGATCCAGTTTGCCATGTTGGTCCTGGATAAGAAGATATCGCTGTTTTCAAAAGCCTTTTCCTGTCTGTATAAAGGCACACCGTTGACATATTTGGCGAAGATGATCGAAGAAAGTAATGAAGGCGTAACTATCGAACCCGGTATGAGCTCTGCAGGCTTGAGAGCTCTTATAATTGTCTGATTGTCATCTGCGGCATATACGCCGATATGATAGTTTATTACTTCAAAGGAAGCGGGATGATGTTCAAGCTTGGATATTATCTCATCGGGAAGTCTCTTCCACTTGCCCTTGCCGTATTTATTGTTCAGTTCATCATCAGTCAAATAGAGTTCTACATCCCTGTGATTGGTTATCTTCTTCAGGAATTCTTCCTTATGACCTTTCTGCTTCTTTTTTCTGATTACCGTTTCGATTGCAGGTTCATCTGTTTCTTCATCGCAAAGCGCTTCCGCTTCATTGAAATGAAGGTCAAGGCTGAGCTGGACATTGAGCGATGAAGCTGTCTCTGCTTTATTTGAAAAGGATCTGGAGTTCATGAGCTTTATCTGTTCCAAGAGAAGATTCATGTTTTCGCTTAGCTGATCAACTGTTCCCTGTAAGCTTAAAACCATTTCCACCGGGATCTTCTTATCAAGATTGACGAGCTCTTCTTCCTTCATTTTCAAAGCTTCCATACCTTATGTATAACCTATAGAAATGACTATTTCAATATGTCTAAATTGTGGAAAACTTCTGAATTATAAGCCTGTAGAAGCTTGTGCTTCTTTGAAGCAGAAGCACTTTCTAAGCCACTTAAAAACACCGCCATGCAAGGAAGATGATCACCATTGAAATCCGAATCATCTTCGCTTTTGCGGTGCTTATATCTGATATATTCAGGTCATTTATGAAATCATTTTGTGGAAAACTTTTTTACTCATAACGTTCATATGAAACCTTATGAATCAAAGGATCTATGGTCAGTCCTTTCATGAGCAGCTCATACTGCCCTCTGGTGATGTTTCTTAATTCTTCTTTGTTTCTGGGCCAGCAGAATCTTCCTTTTTCAATGCGCTTATACAGCAGTAAGAAGCCATCACCTTCCCATAGTAAGCCTTTGATCCGATCTGACTTTCTGCCGCAGAACAGGAACAGTGTTCCTTCATCAAAGGGATCAAGATGGAATCTGCTTTGAATGATGGAAGCGAAGCCGTCTATTCCGTTTCTAAGATCCGTATATCCGGCAGCGATATAGGTCTTCTTTATTCCAAAGCCTTCCTTAAACATGAGATGCCGCCTTTAATAACCTGATCAGAAAGGAATCAGAGACAAGTTCATCGATCACTATCCTGGTGTTTCCGATAATAAGAGTAACGTTTTCTTTGTTCCTGTTAATCATAAAATCATGATCGACCTCAAGAAAATCGGCTGTCACAAGATCTTGTTCAGAGATCACGCCTTCATTCATCGCCTTGACTATGAGTTCGGATGATATGATCTTATGGTAATACCAGTAGCTCTTTTCGCTGATACCGTTGTTTTCACACCACTTGGGTATGGTGATCCCAAGCTCCTTTGTCTCTTTCTTACACTTCGCAATAATGGCAGCCCATTTGGCTCTTCTGATATCCCTGGCCTTTATTGGCTTGTTTTCTGTTGAAACAGAAATAACTTCGCTGTTAACCGTATCATCCATATCAACCGCTTCATCCATATTTGATCACCCCCGTTACTATAAAGAATCCAGATTCTCTCACCTCAATTCTCCAGAAAACCTAAAGGATTTCACAAGGTACGAGTTATTGGGCGGTTACAGGTCAAAAAAGAGGACCATATAAAAAACAGTAAGCGCCTAATAATCCTTACCTTGAATTATTGAAGAAAAGTGAATCTGTTTTTTGATTATTTGTTAAGCCTGGTTCTTATATAGATTAAGCGGAAGCCTGTCTGACCATGGTAAAAGATGTTCTGGACATGTTTTACT
>JAFWKS010000035.1 GCA_017511325.1 Erysipelotrichaceae bacterium | reverse complement strand
GGACCGGAATCCTTATCGTTCTGGCCTGGTCGGCAATGGCTCTCGTTATGGCCTGTCTGATCCACCAGGTCGCATAAGTTGAGAACTTGAAGCCCTTGGTGTAATCGAATTTATCGACTGCTTTGATCAGGCCCATATTGCCTTCCTGGATCAGATCCAGGAAAAGCATGCCTCTGCCGGTATATTTCTTGGCGATCGCAACGACCAGTCGCAGGTTGGCACTGATCAGTTCATTTTTGGCCTCGATACCATCCTGGACCATCTTGGCATTGTTCGGATTTTCGATGCCTCTTTCGATACGCTTGGCGATCTCTACTTCCTGATCAGCCTTGAGCAGTGATACACGGCCGATCTCCTTCAGATACATCTTGACTGGGTCATTTACCTTTGTATAGGTTGAAGCCTGTTCATAGTTGATGACGATATTCTTCTCAGAGTCCATATTGTCCTCATCACTGTCATCTTCACTTGCCAGGTAGTCATCATCTTCCAGATCTTCCTCATCATCCGATTCATCGATCAGATCGATATTTACAGAAGAGATCCAGTCATAGAACTGATCGATCTCATCATCGCTCATCTCGAATCTGTCCAAAGCCGATACAACATCAGCCTGTACAATATCGACGCCCTGTCTGTTAAGTTCGATAAGATCGTTTTTCAGATCTTCGATATCGTTGTATTTCTTCTTCAGGCCAAGAGATGATTTCTTGACATTCTTGGCAGCTTTGATCGTCTTGCCGTCAGAGCTGACCACTTCCTTGATGTTTTCGTTCTTGGCTTTCTTTTCTGCTTTGGCTTTTACTTCTTCAACAGCTTTTTCAGCTTTCTTCTCAATCTTCTTTATATCTTCTTCGACCTTCTTTGCTTCTTTTTTTATTTCCTGTTTCTTGATCTCTTTTTTGATCTGCTTTACAGGTTCTTTCTTTTCTGTTTTCTTAATTTCCTTTTTGACTTCTTTTTTTATTTTTTCGACCTGCTTAGCTGCGGGTTTGACAGCTTTTTTGATCTCCTGTTTTTTAGTTTCCTTCTTGACCTTTTTAACGGCTTCTTTAAGAGTCTTCTTAGCCTTTTCAGGAAGCTCTTTCTTTGTTTCCTTCTTTACAGGTTTACTTTCCTTTTTGGCAATCCCCTTGACTGCTTTCTTAACTTCAACCTTTAAAGGCTTCTTTGCAGGCTTGGTCTCAGCCTTTTTGATATTCTTTTTAGCAGTTTCATTCTTGGCAGGCTTTAATACTGCTTTCTTAACTTCTTTTTTTGCAGAAGGCTTGTTTGTATTGTTCATAGCTTTGGTTTCAGCTTTCCTATTAACAGCTTTTTCATTTGCCTTCTTTACGGCTGCCTTCTTGTTTTTTTCTTCTTTTTTAACTTGTTTAGCCATTGTTGCCTCCCAATTCTCTAATCAGCTGTTCATATTCACGAAGATATCCGTTGGCCTTTTCAGGATCCAGACTTGCGAAAGTTTCGATTTTTTCTTTTAGATCAGCCATTTTGCGTTTCTTGATCTCCAGTTTTACTTTCCCGATGGCACCTTTCAGGCTTGCTTCGTCAAATTCAGCAGGTAATGTTTCCAATAATGCCAGGCTAGTGATCAGATTCTTGATGTCTTCATCATCAGTCTCATCATAGATCCTGGATAAGGAACAGGTCCTGTTGCGGCGGTAGTCATCGATTATCAGCATCGACAGACGCTGATCGTTGTCATCCAGCAGACATCCAAGTTCTTTCTGGAAGATGTCCATCGCCTTTTTGGACATGGCGATCTGTGAGATGATCACATATTCGGCTTTCGTTAGTCCATCCAGGGAAAAACCGAAATCCGCCACTTTATTATTATATCCTACTTTCGATCCCTCGGAAGTATTTCTTTTCCTTATTTTCGTGAGCTCGAAGAGTTCATTGTAATAGTTGTCCCGATCATACTCATCCTGAAGTTTTTCGATAAGCTGAGAGACCTGAAGCGTCATCTTTTTACGGTCTTCATAGTTGTCGAGATTGTACTTCTTTCGATAGTATTTGATCGCAAAATCGATGTACGTGATCTGCTTGCCTTCAAGATCGCGCAGGGCATTGCGGCCATACTGCTTGATGATCTCATCGGGGTCAAGTTGCGTATTGTTGTCGATCACATAGACATTGAATCCTTCATTCAGCAGCATCTCGCCGATCTTCAGATTAGCTGCCTGGCCGGCATTGTCGCCGTCATAGGAAAGGACTGCTTTCTTGCTTAGAGTCTTTAATAAAGTGATCTGATTTCTGGTACAGGCTGTGCCAAGGCTTGCCACGACGTTATCCTTGCCGATGCGATGATATGCAATAACGTCCATGACTCCTTCTACCAATAACACATATCCTGCCTGACGGCTTGATGAATATGCCCGATGGTAGTTGTAGAGATTATCACCTTTGGTATAGATGATGTTGTCGTTGGAGTTGATGTATTTGGAATCCGAGATCCCTCTGTAGTCCCTGGCAGTGTAGGCGATCGGATCGCCGTCTTTGTTGTGGATCGGAAAGATGATGCGCTCATAGAAGACATCGCGTATTCCTGATTCCGTCATACGGCAGATACCGGTCTTGAGCATGTCTTCATCCATGAAGCTGTGATTGTGCAGATATTCGTAGATCTTGTCGCCGGAAGGATTCAGACCGATATTGAAATAATCGATGGCTTCCTTTTCAAGACCTCTGTCATTAAGATACTTCATCGCCTCTTCCCCGGCTTTTGAAGCGCTGAGAAGATAGTTACAGTAGGCGTTCATCGCATTCAGCATGTCGTAGTATTTCTGATTAGGCGATACTTTCTTTTCTGTGACTTCGATCTCGATCGGCTTGCCGATAATCTTGGCAACTTCCGCTACCGCTTCAGGAAAGGAGATCTTCTTGAAATTCTGTACGAAAGTAAAGACATTGCCGCCGTTGCCGCAAACAAAACATTTATAGATCTGTTTGTCTTCACTTATCGATAATGAAGGATCATGATCATCATGAAAAGGACAGACAGCCTTGTAGCTTTTGCCTGCCTTGCTCAAAGGGATGTAGTGCCCTATGACATCGGTTATGCTGGCACTGTTCCTTATATCATTAATTACTTCATCAGTAAGTCTCATTAAAACTCTATTTTATTTCTGATATAGTCTTTAAGTTCTTCGATCTTTACACGTTCCTGATTCATGCTGTCGCGATCTCTTACAGTGACGCAGCCATCTTCAGGCGTATCAAAGTCGTAGGTGATGCAGAAAGGCGTACCGATCGCATCATTTCTTCTGTAGCGCTTGCCTATTGAACCGGTTTCATCATATTCGCAATGGAATTCCTTGCACAGATCATTGAACAAAGCTGTGGCCGGCTCGGAAAGCTTCTTGGATAAAGGACAGATGCAGGCCTTGACCGGTGCGATCGCCGGATGCAGATGCATGACGATCCTCTCATCGTTTTCCCCTACCATTTCCTTGTCATATGCGTCGCAGCATACCATTAAAAACAGTCTTTCAACACCGACAGACGGTTCAACGCAATACGGCGTATATTTTTCATTTGTCTCCGGATCAAGATAAGTAAGATCCTTGCCTGAATACTGTGAATGCTGCTTCAGATCATAATCGGTACGATCGGCAATGCCCCAGACCTCGCCCCAGTCAGTGAACGGGAAGGCATATTCGATATCGCTTGTCCCTTTGGAATAGAATGAAAGTTCTTCAGGATCATGAGCTCTGATCCGCAGCTTTTCTTCATTGATACCGAGTTTCTTTACAAAGTTATAGCAGTAATCGACCCAGTATTTATACCATTCCATGTCTGTGCCAGGCTTGCAGAAGAATTCCAGTTCCATCTGTTCGAATTCCCTGATCCTGAAAATGAAGTTGCCTGGTGTGATCTCGTTTCTGAAAGATTTGCCGATCTGGCCGATACCGAAAGGCAGTTTCTTTCTGGAAGTACGGGCAACGTTGTTGAAGTTGACAAAGATGCCCTGAGCTGTTTCTGGCCTCAGATAAACGACTGACTTGGCATCTTCAAGTGTGCCGATAAAGGTCTTGAACATCAGATTGAAAGGTCTGGCATTAGTGAAATTGTGCTTGCCGCAGACCGGACATTTGATGTCATTGTCTTCGATCATCTTGTCCATCTCTTCCGGAGTCTTGCCTTCAGCCGAAAGCCCTGTAGCTTCCATGATCATATTGTCAGCTCTGAAACGGCCCTTGCATTCCTTGCAGTCGACCATTGAATCAGAGAATCCCTTTAAATGGCCTGAAGCTTCCCAGGTCTTCGGATTCATGATGATCGCCGAATCGATACCGACATTGTATGGTGAACGTTCGATGAATTCTCTCCACCAGAGATCCTTGATATTCTTCTTAAGCCATGAACCCAGGATACCGAAATCCCAGGAATTGGAAAGACCGCCATAGATCTCAGAGCCCTGATAGACGAAGCCCGAACTTTTAAGATGTGCAACTATTTCATCAAAAGAATACTTATTTTCCATTTTCCTTTTCCCTTTCATTAATAAACCTTGCTACATATACACCGCTTGCAGAAGCGTGAGATAAAGAGTGCGTAACACCTGAACAGTCACCGATGACAAACAGGTTCCTGTGCAGGGTCTCCAGATTTTCATCAAGCACCAGTTCCATGTTGTAAAACTTGACCTCGACGCCATACAGCAGCGTTTCATCATTAGCCGTACCTGGTGCGATCTTGTCCAACGCATAGATCATTTCAATGATATCGTCCATGATCCTTTTTGGAATGACGAGTGAAAGATCGCCTGGAACTGCTTTGAGTGTCGGCGTGATGAAGGAACTCTCGATCCGATCAGGCCTTGAACGCTTGCCTCTGATCAGATCACCGAAACGCTGAACGATGACTCCTCCTCCCAGCATGTTCGACAGCCTGGCGATCGATTCGCCATAGCCGTTGGAGTCCTTAAAAGGTTCCGTGAAATGTTTCGATACCAGCAAGGCGAAGTTGGTATTTTCCGTCTGCTTTTCCGGATCCTCATAACTGTGACCGTTGACGGTGATGATGCCGTTGGTGTTTTCATTTACGACCAGACCCCTAGGATTCATACAGAAGGTACGGACTTTATCCTGATATTTAGATGTCCTGTAGACGATCTTGCCTTCATAGAGCTCGTCAGTTATATGGTTGAAGACCTCGCATGGAAGTTCTACTCTTACACCGATATCGACCCTGTTGGAGATCGTCGGGATACTTAGATCGCTGCAGACTTTTTCCATCCACTTGCTGCCGCTTCTGCCTGCTGAGATGACGAGATAGTGGCAATGGAAACTGTCCTTATCCGCGATCACTTCATATTCATCATCGACCTTCTTAACTTCATTTACGGTCGTATTGAAATAGATGTCGACCTTCTTGCTTAGATATTCATAGATATTTGAAAGCACTTCATAGTTTATATCCGTGCCCAGATGCCTTACCTTGGCATCAAGCAGATGCAGACCGTTCTGGATGCATTTGGTCTTGAGTGCGGAATTGGCTGTCGAATAGAGTTTGGTTATATGTGCACCGTATTGAAGATTGATGGAATCGACATAATGCATAAGCTCCAGAGCCTTTTTCTTGCCTATATGTTCATACAGGGTGCCCCCGAAATCATTGGTGATATTGTATTTTCCATCAGAAAATGCGCCTGCTCCGCCAAAACCGTTCATGATGGCACAGGTCTTGCAGTTGATGCATTTTGTGATCTTTTCACCGTCGATCGGACACTTGCGGTTTTCCAGTTTATTACCGGCTTCCACGATCGCAACCTTCAGATCAGGATCGATCTTGCTGATCTCATAGGCGGTAAAAATACCACCCGGACCGCAGCCGACTATTACAAGGTCATAATTTCTCATTTTATCCCCTTTTCCCTACTAATTATAGTAAAAAAAATATTAAAAAGCAGTACATAAATACAGATAATTAGCAGTATAATATCTTAGTTGGAGGTAACAAATATGTCAAGATATACGGGCACAGTTTCCAGGGGCATCAGATGCCCTATCATAAAGGAAGGAGACGATCTAGAGAAGATCATTCCCGACACCATCGTCGAAGCCAGCAGGGCCGAAAACTTCAAGCTCAACGACAGAGATGTCGTAGCGATCACGGAATCGGTAGTCGCCAGGGCTCAGGGCAACTACTGCACGGTCGACGATATCGCCAAGGATGTCAGAAACAAGCTAGGAGGTGAAGACATCGGTGTCATCTTCCCTATCACTTCCAGAAACCGTTTCTCTGTTCTGCTTACCGGTTTCGCTCGAGGCGCCAAGAAGATCTATCTGATGTTCTCATATCCATCTGATGAAGTAGGAAATGCCTTCCTGACTTATGACAAGCTTGATGAGAAAGGCGTCAATACATATTCCGATGTCTTAAGTGAAGCTCGATACAAGGAACTATTCGGCGATCCGATCCATGAATTCACGGGAGTCAACTACATCGAATTCTACAAGCAGCTCATCAAAAATGAAGGCTGTGAATGCGAGATCATCTTCGCCAACAGAGCCAAAACGATCCTTGATTATACAAAGAATGTCCTGACATGTGATATACATACCAGAGCCAGAACCAAGAGAATTCTCAAAGCCGAAGGTGCCAACGTCTGCGGTCTTGACGACATCATGAACGAATCAGTCGATGGTTCAGGCTATAACGAAAAATACGGCTTATTAGGTTCAAACAAGGCCACTGATGAAAAGGTCAAGCTCTTCCCAAGAGACAGCCTGGGACTCGTTGAAGGAATTCAGGCAAGACTGCTTGAACTTACAGGAAAGAAGCTGGAAGTCATGGTCTACGGCGATGGTGCCTTCAAAGATCCTCAGGGCAAGATCTGGGAACTGGCTGATCCAGTTGTCTCTCCTTTCTATACTGCCGGCTTAAAAGGCACACCTAATGAAGTCAAGATCAAATATCTGGCAGACAACGATTTCGCTGATCTCAAGGGTGAAGAACTCAAAGATGCCATCAAGGCTTCGATCAAGCAGAAGGACGCGAACCTTGTCGGCAAGATGGTCTCCGAAGGAACGACGCCTCGTCAGCTGACGGATCTGATCGGTTCGCTCTGTGATCTGACTTCAGGATCCGGAGATAAGGGAACACCAGTCGTACTGGTCCAGGGATACTTCGATAACTATACAAATGATTGATCATAAAGAGCTGAGATCCAGCTCTTTTTTTTCACTTATAATAGTCTATATATCCAGGAGGTGCATTATGATCTCACCTGTTGAAACAACACGAAGCTTTTCACTAAATGCCAAAAACAGAGCCAACAGTCCGCTATCGACTATCATCATATTGGGGATCTTTGCGGGGCTTTATTCCGCAATGGGCTGTTTTGGTGCTCAATGTGCAGAAGTCATGACTTCAAATCATATCATCGCATCGTTCATCTTTCCGATCGGTTCGATCCTTACCACCTGCTGCGGTGGAACACTGTTTACCGGAAATCTGCTGCTCAGTATCGGATACATTCAAAAGAAGATCAGTTTTAAGGAACTGTTCCGTTATCTTTCACTGGCTTATGTGGCTAATTTTGCAGGATGCCTGATCTTTGTTTTCCTTCTTTCACAATGCGGATTCAATGATGATATGATGTCTTTTATCATCAGTACAGGAAATATCAAGGTATCCTACACATTTATTCAAGCCTTGTTTAGAGCGATAATCTGCGGGATCCTGATCAATCTTGGAGCCTGGCTCTCCTATGCCGGCGAATCGCTTGTCGAAAAGATCTGCGGCATCTTTTTTCCAACGATGCTGTTCTACCTGTGCGGTTTTGAACAGTGCATCACCAATATGTATTTCATTCCGATGGCGATGCTTGCAGGCAAAAACATAAGCATCATGATGTTCCTTCATAATCTTTTGCCTGTAACCCTGGGAAACATCATCGGCGGTGCGCTAATTGTCGCTACCGGTTACAGCTATTCTTTCCTCCCGGGCAGGAATGATTGATTTTACCTAAAAAGAGACTATAATACATTCTTGTACTATAAAAAATGGAGGTGTATTTATGGTCGTTATACTTACTACCGCCATCACCCTGTTGGCAGGCTTATTGCTCACAAGAGTAACTAAATTATTGCACCTGAATTTCCCTGATGTAACAGTTTATTTGCTTACAGGCTTACTGGTTGGGCCTTACTGTCTCGGGAAGCTCGGCATAGATGGCATAGGTTTCAAGGATTTTGCTGAAGTTGAAAGTCTGGGTATCATTTCAACAGTCGCCTTGGGTTTTATCTCCTTTTCGATCGGTGCCGAATTCAAGATGGAAAAGATCGCCCATTCCGGCAAGGCAACGATTATCATCGGCATCATGCAGGCTTTGATGGCTTCAGTATTCGTAGATCTTGCCCTGATCGTCCTGCATTTCATCCTTGGTGATCAGATATTGCCGATACCGGTATGCATCACTTTAGGCGCGATCGCTTCAGCTACAGCTCCGGCAGCTACGCTCATGGTCGTCAAGCAATACAAGGCTCATGGTCCGGTTACGGATCTGCTGCTTCCGATCGTGGCGCTGGATGATGCTGTCGGTCTTATAATCTTTGCAGTCTCTTTAGGCGTTGCACAAGCCTTAAACGGCGGCAATCTCAGTTTTGTCTCGATCATCGTCAATCCGCTTCTGGAGATCGTCTGCTCGATCGTCCTGGGTTCGATCTTGGGCTACCTGCTTACACAGCTGGAAAAGATCTTCTTATCCAATGATCACCGTATGGCCATGACGATCACATTCGTTTTGCTGGCGATCGCTCTTTCTGCCCAAAGATACAGCTTTGGTTCCTTGAAGGTCTCATTTTCAAGTCTGCTGGTATTGATGATGATGGGCACCGTCTTCTGCAATACTTCCGATTATGCTGAAGATCTCTTTGAAAAGACCGATCACTGGACGGCTCCGCTTTATGTCGCATTCTTTGTCCTCAGCGGTGCGGAACTTGATCTTAAAGTATTCACACAGTTCTCTTCACTGCTGATCGGAGCTGTATATGTCATCATGCGCTGTCTGGGTAAATATTTTGGTTCAGCTTTGTCTGCCAAGGCCATGAAGCTTGATAAGAATATCGTAAAATATCTTGGCATCACGCTCTTCCCACAGGCTGGCGTTGCCTTGGGCATGGTCAACAGCGCTCAGGTCCTTGGAGCTGAACATGGTTCACTGATCAGAAATGTCGTTCTGCTTTCTGTACTTATCTATGAACTGGTCGGTCCTTCTCTTACGAGGATGGCACTGCTTAAAGCCGGCGAGATACAGCCGCTCGAAGAAAAAGCATAATAAAAGTTGTAACTGTTTCAGCCATTGATGACTTAACAGTTACAACTCTTTTTTTATCCTAATATCGCAGCGTCGTTGGTGAACTCTTCACCTGATGCCTGTTCAAACTTCTCCAGCAGCTTTTCAACTGTAAGTTTCTTTTTCTCTTCACCTTTAATGTCAAGAATGATCTTTCCGTTGTTCAGCATCAGAAGTCTGTCACCGTGTGCTATCGCATCACGCATGTTGTGAGTGACCATGAAGGTCGTCAGATGCGATTTCTCAATGATTTTGTCAGTAACTTCAAGCACCTTGGCTGCTGTCTTTGGATCCAGAGCGGCAGTATGTTCATCAAGAAGCAGAAGCTTAGGCGACTGAAGTGTTGCCATGATAAGCGTCAGAGCCTGTCTTTGTCCGCCTGAGAGCAGACCGACTTTCGTGGAAAGACGATCCTCTAGTCCCAGATCGAATTCCTTAAGCAGCAGCTTATAGGTCTCTCTTTCTTCCGGCAGGATGCCAGGAGTTAATCCTCTTTTCTGGCCCCGACGATGAGCTAAAGCCAGGTTTTCCTCGATCCACATATCGGCAGCAGTGCCCATCATCGGATCCTGAAATACTCTTCCGATATATACAGCTCTCTTGTATTCAGAAAGTTTTGTGACATCGACATTATCGATATAGATCTTGCCCTCATCTACGAGCCAGACGCCGGCAATGGCGTTGAGCAAAGTCGATTTACCGGCACCGTTAGAACCGATGACCGTTACGAATTCACCGTCTTCAAGTGTCAGATCCACACCGTCCAGTGCTATCTTTTCATTGATGGTCCCGGGGTTGAAGGTCTTTTTCAAATTTTCCAGTCTAAGCATTCCCTATTCCCCCTTCCTGAGATTCGGTATGGCCAGTGCAAGCATGACGATGATCGCTGTAGCCAGCTTCAGGTCGTTAGAATCGACTCTTAGCCACAAAACGACGATCAT
>JAFWKS010000402.1 GCA_017511325.1 Erysipelotrichaceae bacterium | reverse complement strand
CTGAAATCGGCGGAGAATCAATGATCACATAATCAAATAGTTTTCTGACCTTATTGATCAATACCCGATAATTATCTGAGTCCAATAATTCTGTAGCGTTTGGAACAGCAGGGCCCGAGAAAATTGTAAAAAGATCAGGAATATTTGTCGAATACAGGATACGATCGATTTTGCTTTGGCCGGAAAGGTAATGTGACAAGCCTAAAATCTGTGAACCATCTCCGGCTTTAACACCTAATCTGGAAACCAGGACTGATTTTCTGATATCTGTATCAATAAACAAAACTTTCTTGCCATTTTCCACAAGAGATCTTGCAATATCGAATGATAATGTTGATTTTCCTTCATCCGGAACAACAGATGTAAACAATAGAGCTTTAACATCATCCCCTGAAAACTGAAGATTCGTACGAATAGATCTTAAAGATTCTTTTAGTAAATATGACTGTTCAGACAGTTTCTTAAAATATACCGACCTCATTGATCTCTACCCGCTTTCTTTTTTGTTTTTATTATTTTTCTTCTTTTTCTTATCAGTAGTTTCTGTCAAAGCACTATCTTTTTTGTTTTTATTATCAGTAGCTTTCTTCAAAGTGACATCTTCTTTGTTTTTACTCTTTTCCTTATCAGTAACTTTTGTCAAAGTGTCATCTTCTTTGTTTTCATTATCAGTAGCTTTTGTTAAAGCACCATCTTCATTTCGTTCATAAGGAACCGTGCCCAATACGACCAGGCCCAGTTTTCTTTCAACATCTTCTTCATATCTGATATTGTCATTCAACAGCCAGAAAGCAATAA
Organism: Erysipelotrichaceae bacterium; assembly: GCA_017511325.1. The sequence goes on along the minus strand of JAFWKS010000402.1, from coordinate 1,020 downwards.
CGACACCGCTTGAAAGAACAAATCCTGCCAAAGCTCCAATAACTGTGTTCCTTACAACAGTCGGTGATACCTTACTATAATCTATATATCCCAAATGCAGGATAGACGGCTCTTTCTGTCCCATTTTATCTGATATAAAGATCTTGGAAACATTAGCAAACTCATCTACGATCTTCTTTGCGTTGCTTGCATCTTCGTCAATAACAGATATCGAGATAATATGTGTATTGCTCTTATTGGCAACAGATAATCTCTTCTGTAAAGCTTTATAATTTGTATCCAATTTCAGATTATTTATAACCTTGTCAACGACAGGCCTGCTTTGAATAACTTCCATGTAGTCTGTAGCCAGGTTATTACCGATCTGAATATCAGTCAATGATGAAATTATCGTAGATGAATCCAGCATATATAATTCAACAGTCGATCTGTACATCGGTGTTACCAGAAATTTAAAATAGCCAAAGGTCAGAAGGCCTGCAACGACCGTTACTGATACAATGACTTTCCAGTGATTGAGCAGTTCAAAAAACATTTCGACCAGATCAATCTCGACTTCTTCGTTTTCTACATAATTTTGTCTGTTATCTTCCATTTCAGTTCACCAATAATCTTTCGGCATTTAAATATAGGATCTCATCGATATACTCTTTATCAAAGTTCTGATACAAATATTCGGCACATGCTTTCATATTTGGTTTTCGATAATCTGCATCATGCGCATCTGTTGCCACAAAATCGACATATTTGTTTTTAAGCAGCTTCTCCACAAATCTGAATATCTCAGTATTTCCTCATCAATTAATTTTTCCAATATTATCCATATCTTCCAACAGACAGAAATATCTTTCAGTATGAGCTAATATCACTTTATGTCCGGCCCTTGTTAAATTTACTGTTTTATTCAATAACATATTAAATGAAACATCGGGATCGAACTCTACCAACAGATGATCTGAGCCATTCATACTAAGAAATTCATCCTTATCGCCCATCCCCTCATAATACATGATCTCATTT
>JAFWKS010000401.1 GCA_017511325.1 Erysipelotrichaceae bacterium | reverse complement strand
ATACCAGCAGCAGCAGCTGCAGATAGTTGGCCATGAAGTCTGCCAGAAACAGTCTGCACCAAGAATGGAAGATGTCCGCCTTGTCTTCGACAAGAGAGGATATGCTCCAGGGTGCCAGGATCAGCTTCATTATCATTGACAGGATCCTTGAACCTATCTGTATGGCGATTATCACCATGATGAAAGTCGAGAATACTGTGGATATGAAGATGCACAGAAAATCGGTCATGCTGCTGAGATACTTGTAGCTTCCGTCTGCGAGTTTGGTGTTTATACCGTCGAGATCGATGGTTGTGAAGCTCACCGATTGATCGATACCGATGCAGGAAAGAAAGAAGCCTGAATAGCTTGTGTTGTTCGAGCCCATTATAGTCTCGATGTTTTCAACCATCAGGCTTGTAAGATCTCCTATGCTTTTAAGAATAAAAGGCGCAACAGCTATGACAAATCCTGCGGCAGCTATCTTCAATATTATCCCGATCGGATCAAGACGGTTCATCTCCTCCTCTTCGGCTATCGATCGAATATATCTCTTTATAAGTCTGAAGATGATGAAGAATCCAAGGAAGGCTCCGGTGAATCCCTCGAAGTATGTCCAGACCGTGCTGTTTGCCATCAGGTTGTATCCGGCCAGATTCTTGCAGACCTCAAACATCATATCAAGCAGAAAAAACATCGCCGACAGTATCCACCAGAGAAGCTGTCTGAAGATGTCAACAAAGATCGTAAAGAATCCCGAAAACATGACTACATCTCCTTTCCGAAATCCTTGCCGTCATCCTTTATCAAAGATCTAAAGAATTCTTTCTCTCTTTCGTCTTGAACGTTCATTTCTATATCTTCCCTAACATAGTCCAAGCCATTATACTCGTGAGTTTCATAATACTCATTAATCGTTTCTTCATCAAAGCATTTGTCCCTGTCGTAATAGTAGCGGTCAACATCGAAAACATCATCCAGTAATTTTTCTTCTCTGCACAGATAGTTGATAACCTTGTTATATGTTTCTTCATCCACGATGTTCTTGAGCAATGCGAACTTCTGCTTCTCTATGTCGATCAGATTGTCTATGTCGTCAAGTTTTCTTTCCATCAGCCCGAGATCATAGAGTCCGTTTTCGTCTATGGACATCATGACATCGTAGAGATTGTCGTAAGGTTCTACAGAGAGATCCCTTTCGATGCGAAGATGTCCCGTCATCGGACCTAGGTCAATCGACTTCAGCTCCTCCAAGGAAGGAAGCACTCCCCACTCCCAGCCGATATCGTCGAAAAGTCTGGCCGCACCATAGAAGTAGTGCTCGTCATTTTGATAGTCATAGTATTCCGTTACAATCCAGTCCTGTCCGCATACCGGATTGAAGTAGTGGGCCATTACCTTTATATTCTTTGGATCCCTTATCTCATCCTGGGATCTGTAGGGATAATCCTTCATGAATCTTTTCATGTCGTCGGTCAGTTCGTACATCTGATCCACCGTATTGTTGTATACGGCAAGATAGAGACTGTCGCTGTTTTCAACGATCAGTCTTTCGCTTTCGCTTAGTTCATTCTGGGTCTTTTCCCAGATCTGTTTTTCTGGCATATGATCTCCTTTCTAGGCGTTGATGCCGAATATCCTTAGTATGGCTGTCAGAGAAAACAGTATTACAGCGACAAAGATCGCCTTCTTGATCTTCTTGCCGATCGGATTCTGCTGCTGTTCCTGTTCGTCGGAGGCATACCATTTAATGGCCTGTACGATGCAGTAAACGATGCAAGCGGAAGGAATAATAAGCATTCCTGCCGTAGTCGCCGGGTCAAGAAAACTCTTCACCAGACTTACAAGTGCGTTAGCGTCCATCTTTCTTCTCCTCCTGCACAGGTGTAAAAAGATCAGAAAGCTTTTCCGTTTCTCTGATTCTTCTGTCATTGCGTTTGAATATTTCAATCAGTTCATCTGGCATGATAAGACGCATGGAATCTTCTTTTACTTTGATTTCTTTTGTTTCCGGATCAAGCTTTACTTCTCTTGTCGAGATGGTTCTTCCAAGTTCCAGATATGTCAGCTTCCTGCTTTCTGAATATTTGTCATCAAGCACTTTCCAGATCGGTATTTCAAAAGCTCTTTTATATTCCCTCTTCCAGTAATCGTCATCAGGAATACCAATAAGGTAATTCTTGTATGAATTGTGTTTTTTTGAATCTCTAGTCAAAGTACCGAGAATATATTTCTCAGAAAAATTCAATGCGACAGTTTTCTTTTCTTCATTTTCCATTTTTTCTATAAATCCTTTCATATAAAAAAGGCAGGTTCAGCCTTCGGAGATGTGTGAAGGCTGCTGTGACCTGCCCTGGCCGACCTGCAGACAGCACTGCATCTATGATCGGCCAATGATTGTTATTCTGTTACCGTTACATAGGCAACGCTTATGGTTTCCCCTGTTGCCTGATCT
>JAFWKS010000400.1 GCA_017511325.1 Erysipelotrichaceae bacterium | reverse complement strand
TACATAAGGAACTGTATGACAGGATATCTTTTTTTGAATTTGATTCATTAAATAACAAAAACATTAAATTAATCTACTGCTCATATCCCTAAAAAATAAAAACCAAAGTAATCATGGGGAAACAATTCATAAATTTATAATCAAAGGTGGACAGTGTCCACCTTTGCTATTTCATCTTAGAAATCAATTGTATATTCAAATCTTCTTTTGCTTTCTTTCTGAGCCTCTTTTTCAATACTTCCGGCCGCTTTGAATTTAAGCACCTTTAATACTCCGTCTATTTTAGCTGCGTCTTTCTCTTTGATGCCAGAAGATGTGTTGTAATCAAGCGTAAATTTCTTCGATGTTATAGGATTATCCTTATCAAGACGTTGCTTTACGAGGCTTTTTATTGATTCGTTGTTTGCCCAGAAAACTAATTTTGGTTCAACCGGATCCTTTCCAGGATAAGTATTCTCTGCGGCAATTCCTACATATTCATACTTCTTTTCACTTGACCCTTGTTCTACATCAATACCAGCTTTGTCTTTTTTTACTCCAATACCAACGCCACCTTTGGTCTTTACTTTCTCGTTTGATAAGGACTCTTCAAGGATTTTTACAGAGAAATGCTTAGCTCCAAGTTTTTGTGCTATGTCTTCGAGTTCAGCAACTTTAGCTTCTTTTAAATATTTGAAATATTCAAACACCTCAATATACTTGTTACTTTGAAAAGGATGAACATAATAGACAGAAACAGAAGCATCAGGATAAAACTCTATTCCTTCGTATTTAGCTAGATCATTTTTATAAATACCAACAAGATCTACATTTTTAATATTTTCTTTAAAACCAACAGCTCCCCTACATTCCTCAATACCCATTCGTTTGTCAAAGTCAACGATATTGATCATACTTGGATATTTAATATTACCTCCTACAATTTCTTCAACCTCTTTTTCAAAAGTATCTTCTATGCCCTGAAAAACAAATAGACCGCTATTATCTACTGTCTTTAGCATCATCTTCAGATAGATGATCGTATAGGTATCCCCACCGGCGAGTCTTCTTAGTTTCTTGATTTCCGGTTGATCAAAGAAATCCGTTTTCAAACGCATCCAGTAATATCTCTTACTACCAGGGCGTATTCTTTTCTCGTTATTTGTCATTATCTTTTTAATAATTAAACATGTACTGCATGAAACCTGCCGACAAATAAAAAAATTGGTTAGTTTTAACTAACCATTTGTACTATAATAGTTAGGGAAAACTAACCGGAGAGTGTTTATATGTATCTTGAACTAAAAAATATCAGAAAAAGTTACGGTCTTAAAGACAATAAAGTTGATGTATTGAAAGGCATAGACCTGGAAATAGATAAAGGCGAATTCGTGGTCCTGCTTGGACCTTCGGGATCCGGTAAATCGACTTTGCTTAATATTATCGGAGGAATCGATAAACCTGATGAAGGACAGATCATCTGTGACGGATTCAATATTGAAAGTCTCAAACCAAAGCAGCTTGGCCGCTATCGTCGAAACAATCTTGGCTATATATTTCAGATGTATAACCTGATCCCGAATCTGACGGTCAGAGAAAACATTGAAACCGGTGCCTATCTGTCAAAGAATCATCTTGATATCGATAATCTGATCAGAGTACTTGGTCTTGAAGAACATGAAAACAAACTGCCCAATCAGCTTTCCGGTGGACAGCAGCAGCGTACTTCGATCGGCAGAGCCATTGTCAAGAACCCCAGCCTGCTTCTGTGTGATGAGCCTACCGGAGCTCTTGATTATGTCACCAGTAAAGAAATAATCAAACTCATCGAAACTGTCAATCAGACATATTACTCAACGGTTCTGATGGTCACGCACAATGACGCCTTCAAAGGTATAGCTGATCGGGTGATTCGTTTAAGAGACGGCAGGATCTACAAGAACTATCTGAACGAAAACAAGATGAAAGCCGAGGATCTGGAGTGGTGAGAAATCCTTTATATAAAAGGCTGCCCCGTGATCTAAGAGATGAGTTTGGCAAGTATTTTGTCATCTTTGTCCTGCTGGTATTTTCCATCTCATTGATGAGCGGATATCTGGTAGGCGGCGAATCGATGATCAAAGCCTATGATGACAGCTTTAAAAAATATAATATCGAAAACGGTAATTTCACCGTCAATAAAAAACTCAATCCTGCGGAAAAGAAAAACATTGAAGAGCTTGGCATCAGGATTTATGAACAGTTCTATGTAACACGGGAAACGGCCGATGCAAAACAGCTCAGGATCTTCAAAGACCGCACTGAAGTGAATAAGGTCTGTCTGATGTCCGGAAGACTTCCTGAGAAGACAAAGGAAATTGCGATCGACAGGATGTTTGCGGAAAACAACAGCCTCAGTATCGGCGATGTTCTAAGATGCGAAAATGATGAATACATTATTACAGGTCTTGTGGCGCTCTCCGACTATTCGGCTCTTTTTGAAAACAACTCCGACATCATGTTTGATGCCGTGTCTTTTTCCGTCTGTATCCTTAACGATGAAGACTTCAGCTCCTTCAGCGACTATACCTATAATTACGCTTTCAAATATGCTGATGAGCCCGTAGATGAAGCCAGGGAAAAAGAAGTCAGCGAACAGCTGATGAAAGACATAAATGCCGAAGTAAGGCTTTCCGGATTTACCCCACGTTATCTCAATCAGGCTATCAGATTCACCGGAAGCGACCTGAACGGCGATCAGGGCATGATGGAAATTCTCTTATACATGATCATTGTCATCATCGCCTTTGTTTTTGCGATAACCACCTCCAACACCATTCAGAAAGAAATGACGGTCATCGGTACCCTGCTAGCATCCGGTTACAGCAAGAGAGAACTTCTCACTCACTATATGATCATGCCCGAACTGATCACTGTCTTTTCTGCCATCATCGGCAATATCCTCGGTTATACCTATATGAAGGATCTCTGTGTCGCTCTCTACTACAATTCCTATTCTCTGCCGACATATGTAACAGTCTGGTCTCTGGATGCCCTGATCAAGACGACCCTGATCCCTCTGACTATGATCACTGCCATAAATTTTGCGATCATCTTCAGATCGCTCGATATGCCGATCATGAACTTCCTAAGAAGACAAAGCAGTTCTTCCGCCAGTGCAAAAGCTTTGCCGTTAAACAAACATATTCCTTTTTTTGCCAGATACAGAATAAGAATAATCCTGCAGAATCTTGGTTCCTATGGGGTCTTGCTGATAGGCATCATCTTTGCGAATCTGCTGCTTTTGTTTGGCTTGGATCTTCCGGTCTTACTGAATAACTATCAGCGCGAAGTGGAAAGCAACCCTCTGGCAAGCTATGTGACGATGCTGAAGCTTCCCGATTCCATCAATTCCGATGAACATAAGCTTGAAACCACAATCGAACTGTTGAACTTTGTAAATGAGACGGAAACCGAAAACGAAACGGCAGAGAAATTCACCGCCTATGCACTTCAATCTGCGGCTGATCCTGAGATCGGCTATAAGGGTGAAGATATACTCGTCTACGGTATCATCGATGATTCCCGATACATCGACATCGATACCTCAGATCACAGGATCTATGTCTCGAGATCCTACAGCGAAAAATTTGAATTGGAAAAAGGAGACAGGATCACACTGAAGGAAAAGTATTCCGATAAGTATTACTCTTTCGAAATAGATGGTGTCTATGACTATCTGGGTGCACTATGTATTTTTATGCCATTTGATGATCTAAACGAAGTCTTTGACCTGGGAAGGGACACCTATGCCGGTTATTTTTCAGCCACAAAGATAACTGATATCGATTCCCGATATATCGGCACAGTTATCGATCAGAATTCTCTGACCAGACTTTCCAGACAGTTGAATGTATCGTTTGGCTCAATGATGGACATGGTCGTTGTCTTTGCGGTAGTTATATATGTTGTTCTGATCTATATCCTTTCCAAGGCGATCATAGACAAAAATTCCCAGTCGATCTCCATGAATAAGATCATGGGCTATAACGATCTTGAGATAGGAAGATTGTACATCGTCACTACTTCGATCGTCTTTGTGCTGATGCTTCTGGGGTCATTGCCTTTGGAGTGTTATGGATTAAAGATCATCTTCAGGATTATGCTGATCCAGAAAATGAACGGCTGGCTGCCGCTTGTCATTGAATCCAAAGTTATCATCAAGGTCATTTTACTGGCCTTGTCATCATATGTATTTATCGGCCTGTTTGAATTGAGAAGGATAGCGAAAGTTAAGATGGATCAGGCTTTAAAGAACGTGGAATAGAGGTAGATTATGAAAAAGATATGTCTGTTAATGATGGTTTTCTTACTTGGTGCTTGTACAAATGAGAAACCCGCTGAAATCGAAGCAATCGACGTCAAGGAAGAAGTAAGCAGAAAGGAAGAAGAAAAAATCATCACCCACATCGATGAAGATAAGAAAGAAACTGTCTATGCGAGTGCCGATGCCTATGGCAATATCCGCAAGTGTGAAGTTGAAGTCATACTCAAGTCAAAGGGTGAAAACAATATCGAAGATGTTTCCGATCTTAAAAACATCAGAAATACCGGTTCTGATGAAAGTTTTACCTACAGGGATGGAGTCTTGCTTTTTGAAAACAAGGGTGAAGATATCCACTATAAAGGTCAAAGCGAAAAGCCGTTGCCGGTAGATGTAAAGATCTCCTATTACCTGAACAACAGAGAAATCGAGGTAGACGAACTTGCTGGTAAAAGCGGACGTGTGAAAATCCGTTTCGATTATTCCAATAACACCTTGAACGAGAACGGCATGATCGCTCCCTTTATGGCTGTCAGTATGGTGATGCTTGACAGTGATAAATTCTCCAATATCGAAGTAAAAAATGGAAAACTCCTGCAGATGGGTGACAGCAAGGTTGCCCTGATCACTTCGCTGCCGGATCTTGCAGATAAACTGAAACTCAGAAATTATGAACTCACCAGGGACATAAAACTGGAAAACTACGGTTACATCGAAACTGATGTTCATGATTTCTCGCTGGACTATACCGTTACTTTATTAAGCAACGGGTTACTTAAAGAACTTAAGGATCAAGATCTGAATGATCTGCTTGACTTCGCAGAAAAAACCGAAGATTTCAAAAAAGATGCCAATGAACTTACCGATAATACCGGCAAGCTATAC
>JAFWKS010000399.1 GCA_017511325.1 Erysipelotrichaceae bacterium | reverse complement strand
TATTATCACTTTATTTTCTCTGATTATACTATTATTGCTTTCCAGTCTGCTGAGAAGTCTTGCCAGTGTCTCCCGGCTCAGATACATTTCCTTGGCCAGGTGTTCAACGGAATCATAGCTGATCCGGTTTGCGTTCTCATGCATGTAGAAACGGAAGCGCTCTTCAGCTGAAGAAAGCGAAAGAAGCCTGATCCTGTTGTTGAGAGCTTTTGAAGCATCAGACTGGATCTTCAGATACTCCATCAGGAAATCCCGGTTTTTTTCAAGGATAGTCAGAAGATCTTCTTTACCGATAAGACCGATAAGAGAATCACTGTAGGCGATTATATCTCCCTTATAATACGGATCAGAAGAAAAGATCAGATTGTTGCCGAAGATCTCGTCTGTTTTTAGAGTGTTGTATATGATCTCTTTGCCGTCATCGAGATAGCTTATTATCGATACTTCGCCTTCACATACGATGCCGATATAACGGCAGATGTCTTTTTCATGAAACAAAACATCGTCTTTGGCAAGTTTTCTGAATACTATATGTTTTCTTTCTTCTTCACTGAGCAGAGCGATAATATTCATAAAGTGTGATCCAGATCACATCATTATTCTAGCATATCCGCTATAATGCATGAGGAAAGAAGGATTCTATATGAAAAAACTATTAACTGTATTAATGATGCTTATCATCCTGTGGGGATGTGCAGGTGAAAAAAAGGAAGAAGTTCCTCAAGAGGAAACGATTGATACTTCTTCGCTGACGATCGCAACGCCGACCGGGGCACCGGTTCTGGCTTTCTATGATCAGATCGGCAATGAAAACTACAGCAGAGTCGCTGCTGAATCTATCAGCGCCTTATGGGCAGGCGATGCTTCACCGGATATCCTGGTCGTAGATCTGACCAGCGGCATCAAAGCGATCGCCAACGGGGCAGACTATAAACTCGGTGCGATCCTCACATTCGGAAATTTCTATCTTGCTTCAACAGGGAATGATGAAGATGAAACGATGAATGCCGAGGATAAGATTGTGCTCTTCGGCAATGAAAACATGCTTCCAAGCAGGATCTGGCATTATCTGTTCGGACAAGAGTATGACGCAAGTCTTTTCTATGAAGGAAATGCTCAGATGGCAGCTGCAGCTTTGGCCAGCGGCAAAGCATCTGACGGAAGTGATGTCGACTATGTCTTCCTTGCTCAACCGGCTTTATTTGCTTCACTGAAGAAAAATGAGAATGCCAAACTTTATATGGACATTCAGGAAGAATACAAGAAGAAGTCCGGACTGGATATGATCCAGGCAGCACTTTTCATCAATAACCGCGTCGCACAGAATACAGCTGATGCTTTCCTCAAGGAACGTGAAACTGCAATCGCTGCCGTTTTGGAAAATCCGGAACTTGCTCTTGAAGGTCTAAGTGTCTATAAGGATGAAGAAGCTGTTGCTCAATACGGTTTCAATCCGGCTGTTGTTGTAAATGTCCTGAAACAGAAAAATGCTCTGGGCATAAATGCCATGGGTCTTGGTTTCAAGAGAGCTATAGATATCAAGGATGATATCGATACTTTCTTAAATGTGTTCAATGTTGAAAAAACAGGTGAAGAGATCTATTTTAAGTAAAAAAAGGATAGCTTATATTACAGGAATCGTTCTACTTGTCGCTTTGTGGCAAGCCTTTTCCTTATTTATAGGCGAGAAAGTGATGGTCCTTCCAGGACCTAAGGAGACTCTTGAATATGCCGTATATCTTCTAGGCAAGAGCTATACCTTCAGGTGCATCGGCTTCACGATGGAGAAGATGCTGACAGGCTTTCTGATCTCTTTTGCGGCCTCTTTGGTCCTGGGAATGATCAGCACAAACAGCGATTTCATCGAACAGATGCTCAAGCCGTTTTTCATCACCTTGAGAGCTGTTCCGACAGCTTCACTCATTTACCTGTTTATCATTATTGCCGGTTTTAAGAATGCACCGATGCTGCTGGTGATGATGGTGTCTCTTCCCATCCTTTATGAAGGAGTAAAGGATGGGATCAAGAACGTCCCTTCAGGCATCGTCAATGCCGCTAAAGTGGACGGAGCCAGTCTTCTTGAAGAAAACATCAGAGTCAAACTGCCGCTTTCTGTTCCGTATATCATCGTTGCGATGGTTACGAGTTTTTCACTCAGCTTCAAGATCGAGATCATGGCAGAAGTCATAACCGGTTCAACGAATGCCGGACTGGGCTCGGCCATAGCCGGCACCAGAGCTTCTGATCCGACAAATATGGTACCGATCTTCGGCTATTCTTTGATCGCTGTCGTTTTGATGCTCATGATAGATCTTCTCGGCGATCTTTTTATCAGAAGATTTGAAAGATTCAACGTTCTGAAAGATGAGTGATCTTAGAAAAAGAAACAAATAGTTTATAATAATAAGGATGATCAAGAAGAAAAGAAGGAACTATTCTGTTGCTGTGATAGCAATCCTTTCATTCCTGGTACTTGTAGTGTACTCGCTTCTTCTCGTGAATTTCAGTTTTATCGGCAAGAAGTCGATCCATGAAGACGCAAGAAGATATCAGACAAGACACTGTCTGGCTTTTTATCCTGACTCCAGGGAAGGCCTAAACAGGGCCAAGGAACTGTGCAAGGGCGTAAGAGATGATTCGATCCATGACTATACGCTGATCCCTTATGGCGACTATTATCTGATAAACTATGGCGGAGATTTCCGCTATTTCACTGATGGCAAATTTGATCCGATCAAAGTGCAGGGTATCTCCGATAACGGAAAAAACATGATCCTTGATTATCTCAGATACACTTTCAAGAAGGAACAGCCTGAAAAATACTACAATGCGGATTTTATCAGATCGCTCGATATCGATAGTATCGACTTTGAAACGATCGAATATGACATTGACGGAGAGAATCTGTCCTGTTATCTGAAGGACTTCGATATCACGCTGAGCATCCCGCTCAAATACGTCCAGAAAGAGATAGACATGAACTTCGGTTTTCCTTATGAGCTCTACAGTAAACCGGTATATCTATCTGATGGCAAGGAACACCCGATCATCTGTCTGACATTTGATGATGGACCAAAACTGTGGACGGATGAAGATTGTCCGTCAACGGAAAGGATCATCGATCTGCTTTATGAATATGATGCGGCAGGAACTTTCTATGTGGTGGGCAACGCCATGGAAGACCGTGAGATCTGGGCTGATTACCAGGTGTATACGATGCTTAAAAGATCGATCAATCACGGCAATGAATACGGTTCACATACCCAGAGCCATCTCTATGCGCTCAGCGATCTTGACAGTAAAGAAAGTATTCTAAAAGAGATAAACGGGCCGATCGAATATTTTAGGGAATTCATGAATTATGAAGTCAAGACCTATCGGCCGGTCGAAGGCAAGTTCAATGATCTGGTCTTAGAAGCCCAGCCGGTCGGTGCGATCCTCTGGGATGTCGATTCCGAAGACTGGGAATCCGACAATGCTCAGCAGATCATCGATCAGGTCCTTAAATACGATTATGTATCAGGAGACATCATCCTCTTCCATGACATCTACAACATTACAGCCGATGCACTGGAAAAGATCATTCCGGAACTTATAAACAGGGGCTGTCAGCTCGTCAATGTGAGCACGATGCTGTCGTATTACGGCATTGAACCGAGTACCCTCAGCTATTTTTACGGTCCTGACTATTACGAGTAATTATTGAATAAAGAAAAGCTATATACTGATCAGCGACATCTCTGTCGCTGATTTTTATCAGGTCTTTATAGGAAACGAGTTTGGCGAAGAAGGCGTCATTGACACTGGCTTTTATTGAAAAGCCTTTTTTAGTGAAGATGAGATTGGAAAAATCATCTTCAAGTCTTTGTCTTAAGTAAGGCGTATCTTCGATGATCTCTATCCTGATGAGCCGGCCTTTGCCGCTGTGAAATGAAGAAGTGCTTTCTTCAATGTGCTCCAATACTTTTTCCAAAGGAACAGATATCGTGTTCTTGTGATTGGTAAGAGTGCTTGAAAGGATGTTATCGAAGCGGCAGTGATAGATCCTGTCATTTGCAGGATAGTGATAGTAGAGGTAATAGAAGTCATTTTGACGGTGCAGGAAGAGAGGAACGATCTCCTCTTCATCTTTATTCATCCTGTGGATGATCATCGCTGTATCGTTGTTTATGGCGTTTAAAACGTCTTCCAGACGGTTGAGGAACTTCCGGTCACGGTGCCTGTTTCGATATTCCAGTTTTTTCAGTTTCCTGGTTTCGTACAGCGAGATGAAACCGTAGAGTTTTTTCTTGAGGCTTTCCAAAAAATGTTCATCAAGATTTCTCAGCGAGTTCAAAGAATCGACCATGATCTTGATCTCTGAAAGCGAAAAAGGCGCTTCAGAAAGATAGTATCCGTTATCATATTCGATCTCATAGCCCATCTTGCTCAAAAGCTTGAAATCATCATAGAGCGTCTTGCGATTTGAAACACTGATGCCTTCATCGCTTAAAAGATCGCACAGTTCACTGATGCTCAGTTTGTGATCCATGTCGGTATACCTTATAAGAAGTTCCAGCAGTTTAAGCAGTCTTTCACGATGCATGATTAAATTATAAACCTGTCCAGATATCTGGACAATATTAATTTATGCTTGCTTTAAGATGTAATCAGGAGGTGAGAAAGATGAAGATGACATTACTCAGAAACTATTGGCTGGTGATCATAGCCTGGGGCTTATACCTCAATGGCTGCATGATGCCTGCTTCATTCCTGATCATTCTGGGCTGCGCTTTGCTGCTGATAGTTAAAAGTGAGGTTAACTTATGGCGGATCGCTGCAGTAAGTCTGCTGGTCTGCAGTCTTAGCCTGATCGTACTGATGAATACCAATATCCCATACTTTTTTCCCGATCTGAAGTACTTTCTGGTCCTGACTTCGCTTGATTGTGGACTGTCCAACGAATATCTGTATGTGATAAGAAAAAGATTTATCCTTCCCGTACTTATTACAGTCGTCTTATATCTGTGCGGTCTGCTTGCGATAGTAGGCATGCTGCCACAGGAGTCATGTGCAGTGTTCACTAAAGGGAATATCTGCCTGATGGCCATGTTCATCTTCTCGCCCTACCTGATAGCCATGATTCTTGCCTGTTTGTTTCAGGGCAGAGTCGTCCTTTCGAAAAATGGAGGCTTAACAAGCCTCCATTAGAATTTTTCGATCTCTTCTTTTAATACTGTGATGATATCATCCTGAGGGATAGATCTGATGATCTGCCCTTTTTTAAACAGGATCGCTGCATCTTTGCCTCCGGCTACACCGATATCAGCTCTTTTTGCTTCAAGCGGTCCATTGACCGGACAGCCCATGATCGCTACCGTTATATCTTTGTTTACACTCTCAAGATATTCTTCCATCTGTCTGACGATCGGCAGCATGTCATACTGCAGACGTCCGCAGGTCGGACAGGAGATGAGGTTTGGCACATCTTTTTTCAGATTGCAGGCTCTGAGCAGTTTTTTGGCGATCTTGACTTCCTCGATCGGATCATCAGAGATTGAGATCCTGATCGTATCGCCGATGCTGTCCAGGAGAAGATTTCCCAGTGCCAGTGATGATTTGATCGTCGAGTTGATCAGCCCGCCGGCTTCCGTTACACCAAGATGAAGCGGATACGGGAAAGTTTCACTGGCCAGCCTGTATGCCTTGATGCATTCAAGCGGATCGGAAGATTTGAAAGAAAGACACACATCATGGAAATCTAGAGCTTCAAGGATCCTGAGATGGTCTTTTGCCGATTCGATCATGGCTTCTTCGGAGTGCTCATATTTTTTGTTGAGGCTTCCCGCGTTGATGCCTATTCTGATCGGAATGTTTCTTTCCTTGCACAGGGTCACGATCTCTTTGATCTTGTCTTCGTTTTCGATATTGCCAGGATTCAGTCTGATCTTGTCCGTTCCGGATCTGATCGCTTCGATCGCAAAGTCCGGATTGAAGTGGATATCGCATACTAACGGAATGTCGATCTGTTTTTTAATCTCCTTTACTGCCTTGGCATCTTCAAGATCGAGTATGGCAACTCTGATTATTTCACAGCCCACATCCTCCAAGCGTTTGATCTGTTCAACTGTAGCTTTGACATCTTTGGTCTTGGTGTTGGTCATCGACTGGATGACGACTTTATTCTGACCGCCGATAGTGACATTGCCGACTTTTATCTGTCTTGTATTTAGTCTGTTCATATCTTTATTCTACTAAAAAAGCTTCAGATTTGTTTCTCTAAAGCTTTGATAAGTTCATCGACTTTGTTGCTGTCGCCGTTTTCGATGGCATTTCTGACACAGACGTCGATATGATTCTTAATGATCTGATTGTTGGCCTTCTTCAGTAAGGCTCTGGTTGCCATCAGCTGATCGGAGATGTCCATGCAATAGCGGTCTTCATCGATCATTCTGATGATGCCTTCGATCTGGCCTTTGGCGATCGTCAGATACTTCTTGATCTGTTCGTGATCCTTACTCATCGATTATTTCATTGACCTCGTAACCGGCGTCTTCGATCGCTGAAATGATCTGTTCGTTGTTTAATGCGGTAGCGGTTAAAACTGCAGTCCCTTTTTCAAGAGAAACGACAGGATCGCCGCCGATCGCCTTAAGTGCGTCTGTTACATGCTTGACGCAGTGTTCACACATCATTCCTTCGATTTTGACAGTTTTGTTCATAGTCTTGATTTCCTCCTTCTTGACTGTATTTATTCTTAATGCGTTGCTCAATACTACGATCGAACTGATCGACATCGTCATCGCTCCGATCATAGGATTCAGACTCAGATTCAAAGATCTATAGAAAACACCAGCGGCCACCGGGATAAAGATCGCATTGTAGAAGAGTGCCCAGAACAGGTTCTGCTTGATGATCTTCATCGTCTTTTTGGCCAGATCGATCATGAAGCTCACATCGAGGATCGAATTGCTCATGAGAACGACATCACTGCTGGCGTAGGCGATATCGGTGCCATTGGCTACCGCAAAGGATACATCCGCATTAGTCAGGGCGATCGCATCATTGACGCCGTCACCGACCATGCCGACCTTTCCGTCTTTTTTCTTATTCATCACCAGTTCGTTCTTATCCTGAGGTGTGACTGAGGAAAGGAATTCATCGATCTTCAGCTTATTGGCGATATTCTTCGCGGTAAGATCATTGTCGCCGGTACACATGATCGGGATGATACCTCTTTTCTTGAGAGATTCTATAGCAGAAGCCGAACTGTCTTTGAGCGCATCGGCGAGATAGACGATCCCTAAGAGCTTTTCGTTCTTTCCGACCATGATGAAGGAATAGCTGTTGTCTAGAGCATAGTCGATATCTGCTTTCTTTGCCTTGGCATATCTGCTTATGAGCTTGAGGTTTCCTGCATAATAGACATCACTTCCTATCTTTCCTTCAAGTCCTTCAGCCGAGATCTGTTCAAGGCTATCGAAGCTAAGATCGCCATCAGGATATTTCTCTTTAATGGCTCTGGCGATAGGATGATTGGAACCTTTCTCCAGGGATGAGATCACGTTGTCGAATTCGTCTTCGTATTTTCTGATTTCAATGATCTCAAGCTTGTTTTTGGTGAGTGTTCCGGTCTTGTCAAGGATCACGTATTTCAGCTTTCCCGCAACTTCGAGGATCTCCGGGTTCTTGATCAGTACGCCGTTTCTGGCAGCGTTGCCGGTCGCGACCATTATGGCTGCCGGTGTCGCAAGTCCCAGGGCACACGGACAGGAGATGACCAGTACCGAAAGAGCGAAATTGAGCGCGGTCTCGATATTTTTGTCTATGATCATCCAGATGATGAAGGTGATAAGCGAGATGCCCATGACTGTAAAGACGAAGTAGTTCGATACCGCATCCGCAAACCTTTCGACCGGGATCTTGGACATCGTGGCCTGTTTGGTCAGATTGATGATCTTGGAAAGGGTAGTCTGTCCGGCGTTCTTGCTGATCCTGACTTTGATCTCACCGTTGATGTTTACGGTCCCGCCGATAACCTGATCATCGATATTCTTGTTTGAAGGAAGTGATTCACCGGTGATCATCGATTCATCGACCTGACTTGAGCCGCCGATGACGATGCCATCCTGGGGGATGGATTCTCCCGGCCTTACAACGACGATGTCGTTTTTCTTCAGCTCGTCGATCGGAATGATGACTACCTCATCATCTTTTAAAAGATTGGCCTGCATCGGGATCAGCGTAGCCAGGCCCCTGATAGTCTTGGCGGCTTTCTTTTTGTTGTTTCCTTCAATGTATTTGCCGATCGAAACGATGACCAGTACCATGGCTGCCGTCTCAAAATAAAGCGAGTATTTTTCATTTCCTGTAAACAGGACATAGAGGGAATAGAGATATGAGACAGATGAGGAGATGGATACCAGGGCATCCATATTCGGCCTGAGCGATCT
>JAFWKS010000398.1 GCA_017511325.1 Erysipelotrichaceae bacterium | reverse complement strand
TGCCTGTTGATATCCTTGATCAGCTTAAGGATCGACTTGGTCGTCTCGGGATCCAAGGCCGATGTCGCTTCATCACAGAGCAGAATCTCGGGATTGCTGGCAAGGACTCTGGCGATAGCCACCCTCTGCTTTTGACCGCCGGAGAGCTGGGCAGGATAGGCTTCAGCCTTGTTCTGCAGACCGACGATCTTGAGATATTCCATAGCCTTCTTTCGGGCTTCAGCTTTTTTAACACCAACGATCTCCATCGGGAAACAGACATTGTCCAGGACTGTATCCTGCATAAGCAAGTTAAAAGATTGGAAGATCATTCCAATCTTTCTTCTTTCTTTGCGGAGATTTTTTTCATCAAGATCCAAGAGGTCCTTGCCATTGACGATAACTCTTCCTTCATCAGGTTTCTCCAAAAGGTTCAGACATCTTACCAGTGTGGATTTGCCTGCGCCGGAAAGACCGATGATACCGAAGATTTCGCCCTTGCTGACCTCAAAGCTGACATCGTTCAAAGCATGAACGATACCGGCTTTGGTGTCAAAGGTCTTGGACAGATGAGATACACTAATCATCGGCTCCATATTACTCAGTGAAAGGTACTACTGCTCCTTCGTAAGTACTGTTGATGAAATCCTGAATGTCTTTTGATGTCAGGACATCAACAAGAGCCTTGATAGCTTCATTGTTTTCATTGCCGGCCTTAACAGCTACGACGTTGACATAAGTCTTGGCGGCAGATGAATCTGATTTTTCATATGCGATTGCATCTTTAGAAACGTTTAAGCCCGCAGCAAGTGCATAGTTGCCGTTGAGGATCACTACAGCAGCATCATCTTTAGATCTGGCGATCTGCGCAGCTTCAACTTCCTTGATATTGACTTTAACTTTGTATTCAACGATATCGTTGACAGTTACGACTGTATCAGCGCCTACACCTTCAGGCAATGTGAGGATACCGTTGTCCTGTAACAGCAGTAAAGCTCTTGTTTCGTTTGTGCCATCGTTAGGTACGAGGATATCATCGCCCTCTGAGAGATCGGCTAAAGAAGCCTTCTTGCCCGGATAGATACCGAATGGTTCGTAGTGGATCTTGCCGACAACAGTCTGAGTTGTACCCTTTTCAGCATTGTAGTTGTTCAAATAAGGAACATGAGCGAAGTAGTTGGCATCGATCTCGCCTGATTCAACAACTTCAACAGGCTGTACATAATCTTCGAATTCAACGATCTCAAGTTCGATGTTCTGTGCTGCCAGGATGTCCTTGGCTTTCGCAAGGATCTCGGCGTGAGGAGTTGGTGAACATGCTACAGAGATCTTGGTGACTTCATTTGTTGCTGCCGGTTTTTCACCGCCGCCGTTTGAACAAGCACATAATGTCAGTAAAACGAGTAATAATGTAATAATTTTTTTCATGATTTCTTCCCCTTTCATATTACATTTGAGGGTTGTATCCTTTTAAACAAAAAAGCCGTCCCTAAGGACGACTTGAATGCCGTGTTACCACCTTAATTCGTGTATTGCTACACCTTCTTCAGATACAAACATATCCTAGCACTATAACGTGTGCACTACGTTTAACTCTCATATCGAGTTAACAGCTCCAAGACCATGTTCACTTATTCTCCAAGTTCCTCTTTCACCATATGAGGACTCTCTAAGCTCTTCGGATAAGCTACTCTTCTTTTCAAAGCTTTTCTAAATAATAATATACTTCTTCCTTAAAAATCAATGATCTGAAACTGTTTTTTGATAAAAAATCAATTATTTTTTCATAATAATGAAAAATCTTTCAAAAGAAAGGACCAACCTTTCAGTCGATCCTTTGAATGATTATTCTTCAGTTTCTGGTTCTGCTTCTTCGACAACTTCTTCACTGATGTTTTCTTCATCATTGAAGTCGTCATCATCATCCGCATCACCCAACATCTCGCTTGGGAGCTGAGCTTCTTCCTGTGCAGCCAGGAGTTTTTCCTCTCTGATCTCATCAAGTTCTTCAGCTCTTTCTTCGATCTGTCTGGTAGTATCTCTGTCAAACTTAGAACCGGTTCCAGCTGGGATCAGCTTACCGATAATAACGTTTTCCTTGATACCGAACAGATTATCGATCTTGCCGTTGACTGCTGCATCCGTCAATACCTTGGTCGTTTCCTGGAATGACGCTGCAGACAGGAATGAATCAGTCTCTACTGAAGCCTTCGAAATACCTAACAGCAATGGTCCGAACTTTGCAGGGACCTTGCCATTGATCAGCAGTTCGTTGTTCAGATCAGTCAGTCTCTTCAAGGAGATCGTCTGACCAGCGCAGAGTTCTGAATCTCCCGGATCGATGATGATAACCTTCTTGAGCATCTGTTTAATGATGACTTCAACGTGCTTATCGGAGATATCGATACCGGTTACGGCATAAACCTTTTTAACTTCCTTTAAGATGTAGTTCTGAACAGCCTGTACACCGGCGATGCTCAACAGTTCCTTAGGGTCTACGTTTCCTTCGGTAAGTTTAGCACCGGCTCTGACCTGTTCGCCTACTTTGATCCAGGCTCTGACCGTCTGAGAGATACCGATCTTATGAACGATCGATT
>JAFWKS010000397.1 GCA_017511325.1 Erysipelotrichaceae bacterium | reverse complement strand
TGACAGGCCTTGCGGATATCACAACGACTATGTTCCTATAAACGATCCGTACTGGCACAATGTTGAATATCGTACCGTTCACCACGACGCCGTATACGAGACACAATGTGAACCTGATGAATATAAAACTGTCCATCACGATGCCATGTACGAGACCCAGATGGTCTGGGTGGAAGATTAGATACAACAGAAAAACATAACAATATAAGTCGTCAGAAATGGCGGCTTTTTAATTGGAAACACCACACTTCGAGTGTGTTAAATATAAATAACTCTAGTACGAAAGGAAATAAATATCTATGAGATCAATCAAGAAAACATTAGTAATGCTTATGACACTTCTGATGATCTTCGCAAACACCGTTACAGTGGTTGCGGATGAAGAAGAGACAACAGCTGAGTCCCTTTACTCCGCAACCTATCAGTTTGTTATGGATGACGGCAGTTCTTTACCTGACGAGGTAAAGGCCAAGCTGCCGAAAGCCAGAATGAACCTCAAAGATGGAGACGTTATCACAAACGATCCCATCGATGATGTTGCTGTTGGCGATTATGTGTATGTATTCGTCGGATGGTCAGAAGAATCTGTAACCGTTGACGGCGGAGATATGCACTTTGTCGGAACGTGGTCAAGAACACAGAAGGAAGAACAGGAACCTCAGACTCCTGAGATAGTAGAGCCTGACAAGAAGGACGAAACAGACAAGCCTTCAGAGACGAAGACAGATACTGATCCTAAGGAAGATGAAAAAGAAGAAGAAACGATTGGTGAAGTAGCCTACACGGCAAGATATGTGTTCGCTGAAGCTTCAGGTAGAAGAGGTATCAATAACCTTCCTGATGAGATCATGGCTCTGCTGCCAGAAGATGAAGAGGTCATGGAAGGTGTTGTATATGTGCCAAAAGAATCTGCACACACGGAAGTCCTTGGCTACGAGTTCCATGGCTATGAACCTATAACAAAGGAAAACGGCGATGTTGTCTATCAGGGTATCTGGTATCAGGCCGGAAACAGGGGCGGACTGCTTAAAGCCGGACCTTTAAGAGCAAGCAGCCATTCGTTTGGTTACTTAGGCCAGCAGAACTGGGGTCTTGCTGCAAACAACGGATATAACGGCCACAACGGTTTCTCCATCGATGGAAATCCTTCGTTCTGTTTGGACGGACATACTCCATTAAGCGAGATCGGAACCGCATATGATGATCTTGGATCGGATGACAGTGGACTGATCGGAATCATCGCAATGGGTCTTATGAACGGCAGATCCCAAGCGGAGTGTCAAGCTGCTGTCTGGAATGCACAGGGTATAACTGCTACCGTAAACGGTGTCTATATTGATCCTAATGATGATGATTTCCAGTCACATGGCGCATACGGCTATTCCGCAGATCTTTATGGCGGATCCGGGATGCAGACTCAGGCATCCGGTGTCTCATGGTGGCCTTTAGGCGGCTTTGTCAAAGTATATAAGAGAGCTGCTTCAACAACCTTTAACTATGTAGCCAACTGTCCGAACAACTATTCGCTCTCTGGAGCAGTTTATGGAATCTACAGTGATGCCAACTGTTCTAATCTTGAAACAACTGTAACAACCGGCTCAGGTGGTGAATCGCCTAAATCAGGTGTTTTGGATCCGGGTACATACTACGTAAAGGAGATCACACCTTCGCTCGGATTTAGACTTGATACAAACGTATATCAGGTAGGAGTAACGGCAGGCAATACTTCTTCTGTAACATCTACAGAAACGCCAATGAACGACCCAATATATGTAAATGTGTATAAGCAGGATCGAAGAGGTAACACAAGATACGATATCAACTATGCAACATATCTTAATGAAGCACAGTTCACCCTGAGATATTATGATGAGCAGTCAAATCAACCAAGCGAATCTAATTTAAAATATACTTGGGTATTTGGTTCGCATTATAATTCTGCTGGCCAAGTAGTATGTAATTTTGATCTAAAAGATTTAATTAGTGGTCCAGATCCAGCGGAGTTAGGGTTAGTAATAAATAACTTTTTTACTTTACCTCTAGGTACATTTACAATCGAGGAAACAACCTCACCAACACTGTATTCGGCTGATCCGAATATTTATGTTGGCCATATAAAAGCACCTATTGGTGGTTCTCCAACCGAATCAGTTGATCACTACATTGATGAAGACGGCGGAGTAAACGAGCTAACAGACGACAACGGCAGCTGGATGAAATGGCTAGATGTCGACAATCTCTGGCTTGGCCAGGATGAAGAACTTCAGACCGTTACCCTTAATGTTCAGAAGCATGATGCCGAAACAGGTGATACCGAAGTCCCTGAAGGTGACGATGACATGGGCGTAACCGACACCGCAACCCTAAAGGGCGCTGTGTTCCATGTTTACAGAACGGCTTATTACAGCAATGACGACGGCGGTGCAGCAAGTGCGACAGACCGCTTCCCGGCTAACCCTCAGTGGGTCGAGCTTTCAGAAGACAACTACATCGACTACGGTACGATCACAACAGACGAAACCGGTCTGGCAACTTTGAAGTATGAAAGAAAAGACGACGGATCCGGAAATCTTGTCGATGATACCGAAAACGGACTGCTGCCGGGCAAGTTCAAGATCGTAGAAGAAACAGCCCCTAACGGCTATGCCCTGTGGCAAAACGGTGAAGCTACCACATATTCTGTAGTTGACTATGACTCTTCCTCTGCCGACAAGGACGGTACAGGTAATGAGTACAGAACGGTTTGCTATGCACCTCTATCAGCAACCAACCCTGAATTCAACACGGCTGATTTCGCCTACACCCTGAACATGTCAAACAAGCTGACGCGCATTCAGGTAACGAAAGTCGATCAGGATGGAAACTACATCCCGTTATCAGCTCAGGCGGTATTGGGCCTTGTCGAAGAAAGCACAGGCAATGTTGTTTACAGATGGACATATGACGGCGAAAATCATCCGTTCCATATCATCAGAGGTCTTACAGCGCAGATCAAGTATCTGTTAAGAGAGCTTTCGGTTGATCCTCACTACAGACTGGCTACAGAAAGGGCGGTCAATCCTGTCGATGTGGATGACCACGAGCTGCACACCAAGTCGACAGCCGGCGGCAACACACATCAGTATCAGAATTACTACACCATGGTCGACGATGAGATCACTGTGGCAACACAGGCTCACTTCAACCAGGAAGGAAAGAAGGGATGGGACAACCAGGATGAAAAGCACTATGTAGCCGATGGTGTTCACCAGATCATTGATGAAGTGGCCATCAAGAACTGCTACGAAGGCAACACCTACAAGCTGGTCGGTGAACTCTGGGATATCACGGATCTTGACAATCCTGTATCACTTAACAACACCGCTGAAGCAACATTCACGGCTGAATATGATGTGGCGATCTACCAGTATCTGTACTTCGATCAACAGCTCGATGATCTCGATAACCACACGATCGTTGTCTATGAAACTTTGTATGACATCACCGATGGAACCGAGAAACTTGTTACAGAACACAAGGACAACGGCGATACCAAGCAGATGGTCTATGTCGATCCGCTGTACAGAAGAGACTTTGAACTTCTGAAGGTCAATGCTGATGATGAAACGGAAGTCCTTGAAGGATT
>JAFWKS010000034.1 GCA_017511325.1 Erysipelotrichaceae bacterium | reverse complement strand
CCAGACAGCAGATCATTTCCAAAGTATGGGGTTATGAATACGATAGTGATGATCGCACTCTGGACACCCATATGAAACTTTTGCGAAGAGATCTTAAGGAGTACGGCAACTATATTACTACTATCAGAGGTGTAGGTTATCGCTTTGAAAAAGAAATCCAGTCTTAGAACACAGTTGGTTTTGATCCTGTTGGTATTTGTGACCGGATCGCTTGGCCTGGTATATTTTGTCCAGACTACTTTTCTTGATGACTTCTATAAGGTCAACAAGATCAAATCAATCGAAAATGTGGGCAAGAGTGTTGCCTCACTGGTAGGTGATGATGATATCGAAGAGACGATCGAACACGTCGCTATGAGCAACGAAGTATGTGTGCGCGTCGTTTCCAATAAGGAAAAATACAATTATACTGGTGCCTGCACCTTAAGAGGTCTTGATAATAATGCCATCAACATGATCGCCAATGAGGTCGTGAACACCGAAAACAGCGAAAAGCTGTTTGATGATTTCCACTATCAGCGAAGACCTAATGAAAAACCTGAAGACGTCTATATCTTTGCGAAACTGTTTGAAGTAAACAAGGAAAATGTCATGGTCATGGTCTCGTCAGGCATCACACCGTTAAACGCGACGATTTCGACGATCAAATCTCAATATCTGATCATCGTGGTCATCGTTATCGCGATGACGATCGTTCTGGCTCTGATCCTGTCAAGGTTTATCATCAAGCCTATCAAACAGATAAACAACGAATCAAAGAATCTCTCAAAAGGTGCTTATGAGGGTAACAATGTCAGACCAAGCTGTGAGGAATTCGTTCAGCTTAATTCAACACTGATGAATGCCAACGAGGATATTCTTAAGGCAGAAAAAGCCAAGAAAGAACTATTAGGCAATGTCTCTCATGATCTAAGGACACCGCTGACGATGATCGTCGGCTATGGCGAAATGATCAGGGATCTGCCTGAAGAAAACAATGAAGAAAATATCAATGTCATAATTGATGAAGCCAAAAGGCTTTCGACTCTGGTTGATGATCTCATAGATATATCAAAGATGGATGCAGTTAAGGTTGAACTTAATAAAGAAGTGGTAAGCCTCAATGAGCTTCTTAAAAACGTTTATCATCAGTATGAACTTTACTGCAGGAATCAGGACATCGATCTTGAACTGCAGCTTAGCGATGATATAAATGTTGAACTTGATGAAAAAAGGATCAAACAGGTCCTTTACAATTTCGTAAACAACGCTCTCAACTACAACAACAAGGAAGACAAAAAGATAATCATCGGCTGCGAAAAGAAGGATGATGTCTATCGGGTATTCGTCTATGACAATGGTGAAGGCATAGATGATTCAGATCTGGAAAATATCTGGGATCGTTACTATAAAGTCGATAAGGAACATCGCCGTCATCACATCGGTTCCGGTATCGGCCTTTCGCTGGCCAGGGAACTGCTGGTAGCTCATGGGCTCAATTACGGAGTTGAATCAGAAAAGGGAAACTATTCAAAATTCTATTTTGATGTTAAATCATCAATTTGAAACCTGTAGCAATACAGGTTTTGTTTTATAATATCTTTAGACTTAGGGGAAAAAGAGGATGAAGATCATTTTACAACATCTGACGAAGATATTCGTTTCTCGTCACAATAAAAACGAGCTTGTAACAGCAGTAGATGATTTTAATATCGAGATACCTGATGGCAAGCTGATTGGATTATTAGGACCTTCAGGATGCGGCAAATCTACACTGCTCAATCTGATCTGCGGTCTTGAAGAACCGACAGAGGGCAAGATCTTTTTTGAAGATATCGATGTCACAAAGCTGGCTCCGGAGGACAGGGGAGTCGGAATGGTCTTCCAGAATTATGCCTTATATCCTCATTTAAGTGTCAGAGCTAATATCTCTTTCCCGTTGGAAAATTTCAGGGGCAAGGATAAACTCAGCAAGGAAGAGATAGCAAAAAGGGTCTTAGAGACAGCCAAGCTCGTACAGATCGATGAGCTGATGGAAAGAAAGCCCAACGAACTATCAGGCGGACAGCAGCAGCGAGTTGCGATCGCCAGAGCTTTGGTCAAGACTCCGGGAGTATTGCTGCTGGATGAACCTTTAAGCAATCTTGACGCAAGGCTCAGGCTTCAGACCAGAGAACAGATAAGAAGGATCCAGAAGGAGACCGGTAT
>JAFWKS010000396.1 GCA_017511325.1 Erysipelotrichaceae bacterium | reverse complement strand
TTGATTCCGAAATAAGAAGCAAGACCCGAAAGCAGTACCGTCAGTATCGCGGTTGAGACACAGACCGGACGGGAATAGTAACGGATCGACATGATGATCGGACACGCCATGATCAGCGGAACGGCATAGGTCATCGCCGATTCGATCCTGGCACAGACGATCGTATAGGTCAGCAGCATCACGACCTTCAGCCACTTTTTCCTGCCCTTGAAGTAATAGCAGAGACCCGCCGGAATCAGCAGTTCTCCGATCGAAGCCAGAGAAATCCTTCTCATGAACGTCGGATCAACATCCATGATCCCGACGATATTCGCCAGCCACATCAGGGCAACTACCGCAACCGTTCCAAGCATGGAACTGGCGACGAAAAGGTTGGCATTGATCTCGTTTTCCCAAAGGGTATCCGTCGTACGGATGAACTCTTCTTCGAATCTCTTGATCAGGCTTTTTTTCGCTTTAACTAACATGCCCTTATTCGATGGTCAGAATGTCGATAAAACCGGTAATGTCGAATACTTCCATGATTTCTGGCTTGACGTTTCTGATCGTCATTTTGCCGTTCTCGCTTAAGCTCTTCTGGGCAAACAGCAGCACTCTCAGACCGGCAGAAGAAATGTAATCCAGCTGTTCAAAATCCATGGTCAGCTGGCTGACGCCCTGTTCAAACAGTTCCTTCAGCTCTTTTTCCAGATCCGGAGCGGTCGTCGTATCAAGTCTGCCGACTAAGGCAATATCCGTTGCGTTTTCATTTACTGTTTTAATGATTTCCATCTTGATCCTCCTTGTAATATGGATTTTATCTATATGCCGAACTGAACTTCGGCAATAAACCGTATTCTTTGAATTTGTCGTAAGTTATATCCATCAGCTTGCTTCTGACCAGTTCCGATCTGTGCGCAGGGCATCTGTATTTGATCGTATAGATCACGCCCCGGTCGGAAATCTCCTGTATTCCCTCATAACGGGCATCCTTGGCATAGCTGGTTTCTTTCTTTAAAGCAGCGCAGATCTCTTCCAGACACTCCGCAATCTTATGACGGTCCACGTCAAACCCGAACAGGAAATGCTGCACTCTGCTGTCCTTGATCTTCTCGACGGAAGTCATCAGCGAGTTGTTTACCGTGTAGGTCGAATTAGTCTGTACCGACTGCAGCTTCGTCACTCTTGCGGAGAAATACTTGACATCGCACTCCTCTCCATTGTAACGGATCAGATCCCCTACCTTGTAGAAATTGTTGTTGTAGATGCTGATGCCGGCAATGATATCCTTCAGCGTATCCTGCAGGGCAAGACCGATGATGGTAGCCATAATACCTAATCCGGCAAGTATCCTGGTGACGTTGACGCCATGCTGGTGCAGAATGCTCACGACTGCTACGATGACAACAATATACTGCAGAATGCTGAAGATGACACCGTTAAAAGTGTTCTTATGTTGTTCGTCCTTGGTCGTATAGGCGACTTTCTTGATCAGAAACTGTTTTATGACATAGAGCACCACTATGGTTACGCCGATAATAGCAAGTCTCATCAAAAAAGGCTTTGAAGCAAAATACTTTATACCGGTCCCTAAATCCTGTGTTTCATTCATCTTTCTTACCTACATTTCTTAACATCTATATTTTACTATTAACTCTCTGTTTCTTGTCTATTATTTCTCTTCGACTAAAGCTTTATAGTCAGAATATTCATGCCGAAATTGACGTGATAGTTCATTTCTTTGGCGATCTTTGAAACCATCCTGATGCCGATATTCTTGCACGGATCCTCGGGATTGAACATCTCTACTCTGGAATTCGGATCAAACGGAACGCAGTTGTCTCTCAGTCTCAGGGAAACTTCATCGTTCTCAACACAGGCAAAGATATCGATCGTGTTCTCTTTCCTGTCCTTCTCGAATCCGTGCTCTACGACATTTCCCGCCATTTCTTCCATGCACAGGCCTGCCAGCATCGCTCTGCGCCTGTCGATACCTTTGTCTTTGCAGAACGCTTCGATGTTTCTGGATACCTCCACAACTTCGGAGAGTTTTCTGACCGAGATCGAATACTTGTTTGCGGTATCGAACTCTTCCGGCAGGTTCAGCAGATC
>JAFWKS010000395.1 GCA_017511325.1 Erysipelotrichaceae bacterium | reverse complement strand
TTATTGCTGATACTTATGATGGTATCGTTCTGATCATTGTTCCAGAAGAAATAAGTGTAAACTTTATCAGAAGATCAATCAACCAGTTAAAGGTTTCCGGCACAAAGATACTCGGCGTTGTATTGAATAAAGTTCGAATGAAAAAGAATTCCTATTACGGCAAGTATTATGGTTCTTATTACGGCAAGTATTATGGAAGTTATTATGGAAGAGAGAACGAAAAGAAATAAAGTCTTTAAGTATCTCTGTTTAGTTTTGATCCTGTTTTCACTGATCGGCTGCAGTCGAAAGCCTACTGAAGAAGAGCCGATCGATGAACCCATAAGCGATGTTATAGAGCAACCGGAGCCAGTCAGAAATCTGATTCCTGAAGATAAAAAAGAAGAATATCGCAGTTTATGGAATGAAAAACACGATATAAATTCTGATTATGTTGGGCAGGTCTTCTTTGAATCGGGTCTGATAAATGAACCGGTCGTTTTTTATCCAAATAATGAACGCTATCTGCATTTGGATTTCTATACAAAGGAATACAATCTGTATGGAACAGTATTTGAAGATTTCAATACCAGATATGATTCACAGAATACTGTTATCTATGGACATATCGTAAATGAAATATATGATCCTGAAGGTGTGATTCGTTTTACGCCTTTAAAGAATCTGGTTGATCAGGAAAATTATGAAAAAAATAAGACTGTTTATTTATTGCTGGAAAACGAATTAAGAGAATATGTGATCGCATCAGTTTTCCATGTTGAACTGTATGAAGAAAACGGCTTGCAGTATCCTGAACCTAATTTGGTTTACTATTATGCCGATTACGATAAAGCCTATTTTCAGAAATATATGTACGAAATCAAGAACGTGCAATTCTATGATACAGGCGTTGAATGCAATTATGAAGATAAGTTTTTAACTTTACAGACTTGCGTAATCAGAACTCCGGAAAAAAGGGAGATCGTTTTGTGTAAATTGATTAACACTTTCTATTATGAATAAAAAAATAGTAAGAAATTTCCTGTTGTGGGTCGTTGTCATTTTTATTGCCGTATATCTTTGCGCCTATCTGGCTATTCGAAAAGCCCATTTCGCCAAGTATGATCAAAATGATCACACTGATGAAATCACCCAGAATGATGGCTATCTGAATATCAGCTTTGAAGGCAAAGAATATGAATATAATCAAAGCATCACGACCTTAACATTTATGGGAGTTGATGGCGATCAGGGCGATCCATTATCAGGCCAATCTGATTTCATGAGTCTGGTCGTTTTTAACCGTGATGAAAAAAAGATTTCGCAATTGTCGATTCCGCGTGATACAATGGCTCTGGTGTATGAGTGTGATAGCGAGGGAGATGTTGTAAAAGCGTTTACTTCGCAGATTGCAGTAGCATACCCTTTTGGTGGAAGTTTGCCTTCAGCCCGAGCAAGGAATGCTTTAAGAAGCATTTCCGCATTACTCAATGGCATCCTGCTGGACCACTATGTAGTTTTGCCTTTGGATATCCTGCCGGATCTGGTAGATGTTTTCGGTGAAACAGAGATCGTTCTTGAAGATGATTCCTTATCACATGTTGATGAGAAGTATGTCGCAGGATATACGTATCACATCGATAAAGAAAGCATAGAGACATTCCTTAGGGCGCGCGATATTAACGAAGAGTATTCTGCTACCGCGAGATTGAATCGTCAGCAGCTATATCTTGATTTCATTTTGAATTCTTTAAATAAATCAAGTGATGGTGATTTGGATCTGTCTTTAAGTAGATTGGTAGGGTTGCTGGAGAAATGTTCTTCTAATCTTACCAGAGGTTCGATTGAAAATTATCTGAACTATTTTAAAGAATATAAAGAAAACGGAATAGACGGATACAGGATTCCGGGCAATGTGCAGAAGCCTGAGAAGTTCGATGAATTCATTATTGATAGATCGGCTTTTGATTGAATCATCGTAGATCTTTTCTACAAAGAGGGAGAATAGGTATGAAAAAACTATTAGTGATTTTAATGGGAGTGCTATGAGTCTTGGCTTGTTTAGAAACGATATCAGCTGATGATAGTCCAACAGCAGGTACT
>JAFWKS010000033.1 GCA_017511325.1 Erysipelotrichaceae bacterium | reverse complement strand
TTATCGATGATCGTACCGACACCGTCGATATACAGGAAGAAGGCGATCAGGAAGTAGAGGACTTTCTTGTCTTCGACAGCGATCCTCTTCAAAGTCCTGAAGATCTTGGCGAAGGCCTTGGAGACAGCTCCGCGATCATCTTCGACATAGTTGATCTGTTTGTAGTTGTTAAGAAGCGGAACGGTCACGATCCACCACCAGCCAGCCGTAACGCCAAAGCCGATCAGACGTGAGATCGAACCAGGGATCAGCTTTAACATATCAGGTCCCATGACATAAGCGATCAACGCGACTGTAAACGGAATGCAGGAACCGATATAGCCCCAGGCATAGCCGTATGCTGAAACGGCATCAGAACGATCGTCAGTCGTAACGTCGTTCAGCATCGAATCATAGAACGTGAGTGAAGCCTGATAGGCGATCTTTGTCAGGATGTAGATGACCAGGAATAATGACCAGCTCATTGCAAAACCATTGATGACGCAGCCGATAACGCCGATCGCAACAGATGTGGAGAAGAAGATCTTCTTTGTATCCTTGTGGTCAGCGATCGCTCCGCAGACAGGACCGATAAGGGCAACGATGACTGTTACGACACTTGTTGCCAGAGCCCAATAGGCGGTTGCGTTGTCGCCGCTTATCTGACCAGGCTGATCTCCGATAGCCAGCGATTTGAACCAGATCGGTATCAAAGAACAGCCAAGCATCGTGAAGGCTGAGTTGCCTACATCGTAAAGAACCCAGGAGAATTCCTGCGGTGTGAGATCTTTGAAGATCTTGGACTCATTTAGCTTCTTGAACAAGCCTTTCATATCATTACCCCCTCGTAATTATTTTTTTCTGAATTCAGGTTCGTATTTCAGTTCCTCTTCATAGGAGAGGATCGGTATTTCGTTGTAGTCAGGCCACCTTTCGAAATTATGATCGAAATATTCCGGAAGAGCTTTATCTTCATTGATGGCTTTCATCAGATCTTCAACAAGTTCAGGATATAAAGCCAATGCGAAGGCCTTCAGTTTATCAAGTCTCAGATTTGAGTCTTTGCAGATATCTGCTTCTTTGGTCATAACGAGCAGATCACGGTAGTCGAGTTTATTCATCTTCTCCAAGGTCCTATAGAGGATCTTGCGTTTTGCATTGGTCTTGCAGACCAGGGCAGCAATGATCATGTGCTGCCATCTGACAGTCCTGTACATCGTCTCTTCATCAAAAGGGAAGAACCTGGCCATGATCCTGCCGGTAAACTTGCTTGGCTTTAAAGAAGCAGCACGCTTTACTCTGTTGACAGCCTTATTGTCCAGACGCATCAGATGAGCGTCATATTCCGATTCGACTTTGTTATGGGAGATGCCGGAGACTTCTTTCTTTCTGTCGACGAAGCCGTGACACTGGCTGTCCAAAGTGAAGTGCGACAAAAATCCCAGCATGTATGACAGCATGGCATCCTTGTCCTCATCGTTTTCCTTATAGACTCTGATCGCTCTTTCAAAGAATTCTCTTGCGGGTTTGAAGTGCGTCGCATA
Source organism: Erysipelotrichaceae bacterium (assembly GCA_017511325.1). Next base: position 3,184 of record JAFWKS010000033.1, on the reverse strand, counting down.
GCCGTATTTGACGACATCGCCGTGTCTGAGATCATAGAAAAAGATGTCCGGTCCATGGACACCTATATCAAAAAGTTCACGATACTTGTGAACGACTTCCTTTAGATTTTCTGGTAAGGTCTCGATGCAGTCGCATCCGAAACGCCAATGTGCGTATGTAGTAGGCATCTTCAAATTTTATTTTAGCATTAATCATATCTATTTACAGAATATATCGTATGCGATATAATATTTTCGGAGGAAACAATTATGGCAAGTTTTTATGATTTTACATTAACAAAGGCAAATGGCGAACAGCTGAATACCGCCGATCTGAAAGGAAAGGTCGTCATGGTCGTTAATACTGCGACTGGCTGCGGCTTTACTCCACATTACGAACCGATCGAAAACATGTACAGGAATTATCATGACAAGGGTCTTGAGATCATCGATGTTCCATGCAACCAGTTTGGTCATCAGACACCGGGAAGCGATGAAGAGATCCATGAATTCTGCACTTTACACTACAATACGACTTTTGAGCAGATGAAGAAGTCTGACGTTAATGGTGCAAATGAACTGCCTCTTTATACATATCTGAAATCTCAGAAGGGCTTTGAAGGCTTTGGCAAAGGTGTTACAGCACTGGCTTTGAAAGCTGCTTCCAAAAAGATGGCTGAAGCAAGCGGTGAAAACGACATCAAGTGGAACTTCACCAAATTCATCATCAACAGAGATGGAGAAGTCGTCAAACGTTTTGAGCCTACGACTGATATGAAGGAAGTTGAAGAGTTCACAGTAAGCCTTTTATAAAAGATAAACATCAGAAAAATGAAAAACGGCGTATCAAATATACGCTGTTTTCTTTATAATTGTTATTGTTAATGGGGGACAAGAATATGGAAAATCGTATATACAACTTTGCAGCCGGACCTTCAATGCTGGCAGATGAAGTGATGCTCAAATTGAAAGAAGAGCTTCTAAACTACAACAATACAGGCATGTCGGTAATGGAGATGTCACACCGCTCCAAAGTGTATCTGGAGATCTTTGAAAAGACGAAAGAGTCTTTAAAAAGACTCATGGAGATCCCGGATGACTACGAAGTCATGTTCATGCATGGCGGTGCTACTGGAGTATTTGCTTCGCTCCCGCTGAATCTATTAAAAAACAAGGCTGACTATATCATTACCGGCAACTTCTCCAAAAAGGCTGCTCAGGAGGCTGAAAAATATGGTCAGGTCAACATAATCTATGACGGCAAGGATAACGGCTACAGTCTTATACCTGATGTCAGCGAACTCAGTTTTGATAAAGATGCTGATTATGTCCATCTTTGTGCCAACAACACGATCTATGGTACAGAGTGGAAGAAGTTCCCTGATACCGGAAATATCCCGCTGATCGCCGACATGAGTTCTGATATCCTTTCAAGAAAGGTGAATGTTTCTGATTTTGGAATGATATATGCAGGAGCTCAGAAGAATATGGGCATTGCCGGACTGGCTGTCGTCATCATCCGCAAGGATCTGATCAAAGAGGCTTCAAAGAACACTCCATCGATCATGGACTATGCCTTGAGCCTTAAGAACGATTCAATGCTGAATACTCCTTCGACCTATTCACTGTATGTACTGGGAAAGGTACTGGAATGGCTTGAAGAGATCGGTGGCATTGAAGAGATCGAAAAAAGAAATATCGCCAAGGCAAAGCTGCTTTATGATTACCTTGATTCACAGAGCTTCTATCTGCCTCACGCCGATAAAGAAAGCCGATCATTGATGAACGTGACGTTCACGACTCCTGATCCTGAACTTGATACACAGTTTGCATCAGAAGCCGGTAAAAAGGGCATGAGCAATCTCAAGGGCCACAGACTGGTCGGTGGTATCAGAGCTTCGATCTACAACGCTATGCCGATCGAAGGAGTGAACAGACTTGTCGAATTTATGGATGAATTCAGGAAGGAACACGAATAATGAAAATCAGATTAGCCAACAGGATCGATGAGAACGGTCTGCAACTGTTTGATGATAAATATGACTATTGCGAAAACATGGAGGATGAGGATGCGATCCTTGTCAGGAGCGCAAATCTCCTGGATACAGAATTTCCGGAAAAGCTCCTGGCGATAGCTAGAGCCGGTGCCGGTGTCAACAATATCCCGATCGATAAATGCAGCGAAAAGGGCATCGTCGTCTTCAATACGCCGGGTGCCAACGCCAACGCCGTAAAGGAACTGGTCCTTTGCGCACTGTTCATGTCTTCAAGGGATATCGAAGGCGGCATGGATTTCATCAGAAAACTTGAGGATACTCCTGATTTCTCCAAACAGGTCGAAAAAGGCAAGTCTCAGTTTGTCGGACCGGAGATCAACGGCAAGAAACTTGGTGTCATAGGTCTTGGAGCCATCGGTGTACTGGTGGCAAATGCTGCCGTAAAGCTCGGCATGGAAGTATATGGATATGACCCGTATATTTCTGTAAACAGCGCCTGGGCATTGTCCAAATGGGTCAAGCACGTCACCAATATCAATGAACTGTTAAGTGAATGTGACTATATTACTCTGCATTTACCATACAATAAGGATACGAAGAACACCATCGATGCGGATAAGATCGCTCTGATGAAAGATGGTGCGAGACTGTTAAATCTCGCAAGGGGAGAACTGGTCGATGAAGAAGCTTTGATCAAAGCTCTTGATTCAAAAAAGATCAGCAGATATGTAACGGACTTCGCTTCATACAGACTTGCCCAGCGCAAGGATGTCGTCTGCTTCCCGCACCTTGGTGCCTCAACTCCTGAATCGGAAGAAAACTGTGCGATCATGGCCGTCAAGGAACTGATCGATTATCTGGAAAACGGCAATATCACCAATTCCGTCAATCTTCCATCGATCGCCGAGCCTAGAAACACATCTCACCGTATCTGCATCATCCACAAGAACGTACCGAATATGCTGGCACAGCTGACGACCGTTATCGGTGCCAACAACATCAATATCGAAAACATGGCCAACAAGGCCAAAGGTGAAGTTGCCTATACCATGATCGATACCAACTCTGAAGTAGCTGATGACGCCTTTGATCATGTTGACAACATCATCAGAGTCAGAGTCATCAACTGAGATCGAAAACATGGCCATTGATACAAGTAAAAAGACAGTTCCTGAGATCCTTGCGGTGTGCGCATCGACAGATGACGT
>JAFWKS010000394.1 GCA_017511325.1 Erysipelotrichaceae bacterium | reverse complement strand
TTTCGACTATGACACGCCTGTTGAAGATACTCTGAAAGCTTTAGATGAAGAGGTCAGGCTGGGGCATATCCGCTACTATGGAGCTTCAGCCATGTTCGGCTATCAGTTTGCCCAATACTGCTATACCGCAAAAGAAAAAGGCTATCAGCCTTTCACGACCTTGCAGAATCACTACAATCTCATATATCGGGAAGACGAAAGAGATCTGATCCCTGTTGCGGAACAGTTCAATGTCTCAAGGACTTCGTTTGCCCCATATGCAGCAGGAAGGCTGGCAAGATTGCAGCACGATGAAGGGAGCGGACGCTATGATCTTGATGCAAAAGAAGGTACCAGATACGACAAGAGTGAACAGGCTGATCAGCTGATCGCTCAAAGAGTCAACGAAATAGCTGTAAGATACAACACTTCGATGTCAAATATCGCTCTAGCCTGGCAATTTAAAAAAGGCGTCGCTGCGCCTATAATCGGTGTGACCAAAGAGAAATATCTCTACGATGCCGTTAACTGTTTCGATGTGAAGCTGTCCGATGAAGATGTTGGATATCTTGAAGAACTATACATCCCTCATCAGATCAACTGCAACCGCTGATCAGTATCTGTAAGTATTATTGCCTATCGTGTATGTCTCATTGTTTGTTTCATCATGATAGGCTTTTCTTATCTCGATCAGATTCAGAACATCATAGCCATTGTCTCTTAAGAATCTGAGCATCTCATCATTGTTGGGATGGACAGACATATACAGCGTTTCATTGCCGTATTCTTTGGCGATGCTTGCGGCCTTTTCCAGCAGGATCCTGCCTACGCCTTTATGGCGGTTTTCTTTCCTGACATAGATCGACTCCAGAAAGACTACATCATCATCGATGCGGCAGACACAATAGCCGATATACTTGCCATTGTCACTGATCGCAAAGATCGGATAATCATGTTTAAGATATGAGTTAAGTTCTTCCACACAGTCATCCACATCCCCTGCAAATTCGTTATTTTTGAATCTTGCCAGGGTTTTGCGAAAATCCTGGCACAGATATGCCAGACCGTAGACATTGTCTTCATTGATATTGATGATGCGGTAATTGTGTTTATTTGAAATACTCCTGTTTTCCATTGCAGGCGTTTCTTTCAAGGAAAAGGAATTGTTTTCCAGATATTCAATGCCATAGTATTCGCACCACTGGATCGCCAGATCTTCATGAGCGTAATAAAGATAATCAAGCCACTTATCTGTAAGATTGAATCTTTCCAAAGTTGAACGGAAACGTCTGAAAGCTCCTGGACCTTTGATGCATTCTTCAAGCCATTCCTTTGCTTCACCGTCGCATTCTTCTTCAATGAATGCAGCCATCGTAGAATAATCATCGATCTCCTTGTGCGTAGGCAAAGGTATAAGATATTTTTCTTTGATTTCTTCATCGCCCTTAAGAATGATGCGCTCCTCAGGAATGAAATAAAAATACTGTGTGTTCACATCAGTTTTGTCTATTGCCTCTATAACTTCACTTAATTTAACCTGCATCTTCTTCCTCAAACTTCAAAATATTGTATTTAAACAGCATCGGATATAAACCAATGATGATGAATGAACTTATACCGTATCTGAAGACTCTGTACAGATAGGCAAACATCGTGTGAGCCTCCAGGATCGCTTCAGGAAACGGTTTTTTCAAAACAGTAGTGATCCCCAGAAACAAGATGCCTCCGAAAAGCGTTCTGATTATCATCCTCCATACATTTCTGGTATTCTCAAATCTGACATATCTCTCATCAAAAAGATCACCGCTCAGAAAACCGGCCATAAGGCCAATGATCGAATAGTAATCATTGGAAGCACAAAAGAAGATACCCAGGCAAGAGAATAAAAGCAGCAGTATATACAGATGTTTCTTTTCAAGTTTCTGTGAAAGCCTGTCGATGATCAGCGCCGGTACTATGCCTAAGAACGCCCCTGTCAGAACATCGGTAGGATAATGAACACCTAACGCAAAACGGGAAATGCAGATCAAGGAAACGATCAGGGAACCGAAATACAGAATTCTGTTGTTTCCGCCGTCAAGATAAAGTGTCGTCAGAAATCTGCTGGAAGAAGTCGCATGACCGCTTGGGAAACTGAAGCCCTGCTTAGCCATATCGTTCATATCATATTGTGCTTCAGGTACCTTGAAGCATTCGATACTGTCATTGGCCGCATAAGGTCTTATCCTTCTGAAAACATTCTTAAGCATACAGTTGAATGCCATGGCACTGAGCAGGTATACGGCGATCTTGATGCCAAGATTCTTGTTTAGGCACCAGTAGATAAAACCGATCAGGACAACGAGCGTTGCCGCTTCACCAAGTGTGGTAAAGAAAGAAAAAAAGCTTTTAAGAAAAGGAAAAGATCTGATCAGATCCTGAACTGCTGCGATCAGTTTAACTTCCCATTCAAACTGAAAAACAGTACCCATTTATTTCCTCTTTTCCAATTCCTCAAGTGTTATGCGATACGCATCATCTTCAAACTGATAATGGATCTTTTTATACTTGTCTTTTGCAAGCAGTTTCAGGATCAGATCCATGAAACTTGGATTCTTTACCAACACAGGACCGATGATATGCGTACCGAAACCATTATGGTATCTGAAACCTTCATAGTCGTTATCCACAAGATCATTGTCTTTGAAATCATAAGTGAACAGTCCGCAGTCTTCACCGCCATCGATCAAAGACGATCTGTTTATAAAACCGACGACCTTGCCCAGTTCGTCATTATCCATTATGACATCTCCGGTATAGCGTTTTTCAGTAACATTCGTTTTGAAATCAAGGATATCAAGTGCTTTCTTATCATTGATACTCTTGCCTAAAAGTTCCATGGCATTGCCTGTAAACAGCAGTACCTTATCGCTTTCAAGGTATTCTCTTATGTCATCTGTATATCTGCTGAGATCATCGAGGGCAGCCAGCTGTCTTCTTTCCGTACCGGGGCCCATATAGATCAGGTCATAATCAGCCGCATTAAAAGCATCACCTAATTCGCATCTGTCAACAGTTGCAGCTATTCTAAGATCTTCAAGATGAGAAACGAGCACTTTGATATTGCCGTAATCCCCATAAAGGTTCATCAGATTAGGATAAAGATGGAGTATTCTCATAACACTTCGACCTCCTTTAGCAGTTTGCCTTCATCAGAGAAACAGGTCAATGCAAAGAGTTTACCTTGCACGTTTTCGCCTATATACTTTATGGCTTCAGGAGTATCTTTGATCAGTACTACCTTATCCATATCGACAGCGCTGTGATCAAGTCTGACAGCGACATCATTGATATACTTGCCGGCAACGACCACCTTCTTTATGTTGTCACTTGACAGATAATCAAAACTGATGTCCCACAGCCAGGAGGTATCTGAAGTGAAGTACTTGCGGCTGATATCATCGATTATCAGCAGCAAAGAAACATCCTCATTAAGATCTGCGACGTATTCCAGATTACGGTTGTATGAGATAGAATTCTCATGTTTGGAGATCAGCAGTATTCCTTCATGGCCATTGAGCCTGAAAGCTCTGACTCTTCCGTTTTTGATCAGATAGTTATCCAGAGCTTTGGCGCATTTGTTTTCATCAAGGCCAATCAAAGATCCGATCATGAATGATACCAGAACATTGTAAGCATTTAAATTGGTCTTCAATGCAAGATTTATCTCAAATTTATCATTGATGACAACCTTGCCGTTTTTAAGATCGATCTGCGTGATCGCATATGCCGGATCCTGTCTTCTGAAATCGCAGCAACTGCATCTGTA
>JAFWKS010000393.1 GCA_017511325.1 Erysipelotrichaceae bacterium | reverse complement strand
TAAAAGAAAAAGCGAACATGAAAAAACAGCTGATAAGTACAAAGAGGATCATGACAAGTGGGTCCAGGTAGAAAAGGATTATGATGTAGCCAATACATTATATGAGGAACTCAATAAAAGGATCACTTATGATCTATATTATGAAGCATCAGATCTTCAGGAAAGAATTGAAAAACTATCAGTTGAATTAAGCAATTATGGTAATGTAACTGATGATGAAATAAATGAAATAATAAATTCAGAGAATAAGATAAACAGGATCGATTCCGCTTTATCTTCTTTGGATTTGAGTGCCAGACTAAAGAAACTTAAAGAGGTAGATGTTGAAGTCTATTCTCTTTTGACCGGCAATAAACTGGAAATCGATGATGAATTCACGATCTTAGAAGCCGTTAAAATCGTGATACCGGAATTATTGGAAATCGAATTGACTCCGAATGATGTGGATGTTGAAAAAATGAATGCCGAAAAAGCAGAACACTTATCGCTCAAGAACAGATTATTTGAAAAATATAAAGTCAAAGATCTGAAAGAACTGCAGGAATTGAAAACAAAGCGTTCAGAACTTGGCAGAGAATTGGATAACCTGTCAGCAGAGCTTAAGATCAAACTATCCGATAAGTCTTTTGAAGAGGTCAAAAAACAAAGAGAACAGATCACATATGAACCGGAGAAGCTTGAGATAATCAAGAATAAAATAGAAAAGCTGGATCTGGACTTGCCTATCTTCGAATTTGTTTCAGAGCAGGGATCGGTTATAAAGTATCTTCAAAGGGAATACAGCAGCTTGAAAGAACTTGAAATTCTGATCGCTGATCTGCACAAAGAGATCGCGGAAGAAGAAAAACAGCTCGAACAGATAAACGATATACCTGAAGAATTACTGCGCTTGGATGATCCTGAACGGTATTACGATGATCTTAATGAAGAAAAAGCGGAACTTGATGAAAAACTTGAAGTGATCAGCAGTGAACTTAACGAAGAGAAAAACGAATATCGTGAATTCGAAGAACGCAGTTCTATTGAATTAAGGGAAGAGACAAAAGAAAAAGAAGAACTGTTTGAAAGGACTTTGGCTGATTATGATCACTGGGTGCATATCAGGGAAGTTTTTGAATCTCTGAAAAATTCCGGTGGGAATGGTATGACTGAGGACATAGCTGATAGATTCAAAAAATATCTGAGTCTTATTTCTTCGGGTAATATTAAGCTGAAAGAGCTGGACAGCAGCCTTAATTCAAGGATCGCAAGCGGCAATAATGCTTTGACTTATGAAACTTTGTCGCAAGGGACTAAAGAGACCATATATATGGCCTTCAGGCTGGCGATGTTAGAACATCTATGTCCTGATGGCGGCGGACTGGCAGTTTTTGATGATCCTTTCACAAACATGGATCCAGAGAGGACCAGACAGGCCTGCAAGCTGGTAAATGAATTCGCAAAAAAGAATCAGGTCATTTTTGTAACTTGTGATCCAAAATATGAAGAATTATTGGATGCAAAAACGATAGATTTTTAAGCAATTACTTATATATCGGATATACGCGATCTAGCAAGATCTCTGAATAAAAATATTAAAAAAAATGATCATCTTTTTTGATGAATGAGATCGGCATTAAGATCTGTTACAGAATTTTTTGAAAGAATGATAATTTTGGTTAACACATAAAAAAAGTGAGTGCTATAATGAGGAAAAAGGAAGATTTGTGCCTTAAAAATCCAAGATAAAGAAACAATTTTTTGTATGTTATAAAGGGAGGGAAATATGGCAACAATCAGTTTACAACATATTCAGAAAATTTATCCTATTGGCGAAACCAGCAAGAAACAAAGAGCGTTCCTAAAAAAAGCCAAAGAGGAGAATCCGGAGATCAATAAAGTAAACCTTAAGATCACCGAAGAAGGTGTGGTTGCGGTCGATGATTTCAACCTGGAAGTGGCAGATAACGAGTTTATCGTATTTGTTGGGCCTTCAGGATGCGGCAAATCTACGACTTTGAGAATGATCGCCGGACTGGAAGACATTACCAGAGGTGATCTGTACATCGACGGTGTCAGGATGAATGATATCGAACCGAAGGACAGAGATATAGCAATGGTCTTCCAGAACTATGCCTTATATCCTCACATGACAGTCAGACAGAACTTGGAGTTCCCGCTGGAACTTCGTAAAGTTCCTAAAGACCAGATAACCAAGCAGGTCGATGAAGCTGCCGAAATCTTAGGTATTACTGAGTATCTGAACAGAAAGCCTAAAGCATTATCCGGCGGTCAGAGACAAAGAGTTGCGATCGGTCGTGCGATCGTTCGTGAACCAAGAGTCCTGCTGATGGATGAACCTTTGTCTAATCTTGATGCAAAGCTGAGAAACCAGATGCGTGCTGAGATCATCAAATTAAGACAGAGGATCAAATCAACATTCATCTACGTTACTCATGACCAGACCGAAGCTATGACTTTAGGCGACAGGATCGTCATCATGAAAGATGGTCTTATTCAGCAGATCGGTACCCCTCAGGAAGTATTCGACAATCCGATAAATACCTTTGTTGCCGGATTTATCGGTATGCC
>JAFWKS010000392.1 GCA_017511325.1 Erysipelotrichaceae bacterium | reverse complement strand
GTCGATTATATATATGAGATTTCAAAGTATCTGAAGAAATGGAGCTTTGACAGATTGAATCTTGTGGAACAGGCCATCCTTCTGGAAACCGTCAGCGAGATCAAGACCGGTGTCAATGATTCGGCTGTAGCTATTGATGAAGCTATCACTCTTGCTAAGCAGTATTGTGATGAAGATTCATATAAATTTATCAACGGGGTTTTGGATAATATATGCAAGAACTCACAGTAAGCAGTCTGTTAAGGTATTTAAAAACACGTTTAGATAATGACAGCAATATCCAGAAGATCTATGTGGTAGGTGAGATATCCAATTATCACAGACATTTTTCCGGGCATTTATACTTCACATTAAAAGATGAAAAAGCAGCTGTAAACTGTGTAATGTTCAAGTCGGCAGCTGCTTCTTTAAGTTTTGAACCGAAGACCGGTGACAAAGTCATCGTTTACGCAAATACTTCGATCTTTGAAGCCAGTGGTCAGCTGCAGCTGTATGTTCTGAAAATGAATCAACAGGGCCTGGGCGATCTTTATGCGCGCTATGAGGCTTTAAAAAAGAAACTTGCTCAGGAAGGCAAGTTTGCTGAAGAACACAAGATCAGGATGGAAAAGATCTATCCTGAAAAAGTTGCTGTACTGGTAGGGGACAGATCAGCGGCTATGTCAGATATCAGGATCTGTTTTTCCAGAAGATGGCCGTTGTGCAAAATCGACTACTATCCGGTTCTTGTTCAGGGCTCAGATGCCTCTAAGGATATCATCTCTAAGCTTAAGGAAGCTGATAAAAAAGGCTATGATGCGATCATCCTAGCCAGAGGGGGAGGATCATTTGAAGACCTCTTCTGTTTCAACGATGAAGAACTGGTCAATGTGATCTATCAGCTGAAGACGTTCATCGTTACCGGTATTGGGCATGAACAGGATTTCTCACTGGCGGATTTTGCGGCAGATCTAAGAGCTGCTACACCGACAGCCGCTGTTGAACTGATCACTCCGGACATAAATGATGTCATGGATCTTGTCGAAAGCTTTGAAGACAGTCTGAAGACATCCATTTATGAAAATCTTGAGCACAAACAGATGGAATTTGATTTTCAGTATAAGAGACTGATCAGCTATAAGAGCCGTTTTGAAAATATTCAGAATCAGATCGAAGCGATGACAGCAACGATGAAGAAAGATATACTCTTCATGATCAATGATAAACTGAATTATCTAAACCACAGCATGTCTACGATCGATCTTAAGCTCAATTACAGGCTTAATGAGGCTAAATTATCCTTCAAACGATTAAATACACTGCTTGAAGCATACAGCTGTGAAAACGTACTGAAAAGAGGCTATACGATGATCTTGCAGGATGACAAGGTCGTCAAAAACAAAAACGATCTTAAAGATCAGGAATTTCAGATCAGGTTCCATGATGGAACAATAGATGCAGTAAAGAGGTAAATATATGGCAAAAGAATTAAGCTTTGAAAAACAGATGCAGAAACTGCAGGAAATCGTAGAGAAACTGGAAAGAGGCGATATAGAGCTTGATGAATCCATCGAGCTTTATGAAGAAGGACTGAAACTTTCCAAAGAACTCAAGAAACAGCTGACTGATTTTGAAAAGAAGATCGCTGAACTCAATGAAAAAGAGGCTGAAAATGAATAGTTTTGAGAAACATATAGAAGATTATCTGAACAGTCTAAAACCATGCAGGATCACTGAAGCTATGGCTTATGCGCTTGAAGGAGGCAAAAGATTCAGACCGCGTATCATTTTTGCGATTGCTCAAGGCATGGGGATTTCTGAAGAAAAGACTTATGATGCTGCTTTGGCTCTGGAACTCATTCAGACTTATTCACTGATCCACGATGATCTGCCGGCTATGGATAATGACGATATGCGTAGAGGCAAACCATCGCTTCACAAGGCTTTCAGGGAAGACATTGCGATTCTTGCGGGTGATCAGCTTCTTACTGACAGTTTCAGAGTCGTTGCTGCAAGTAAGGAATACAATGACTTATGTAAAGTCAATATCATAAAAGCTCTTAGTTCATATTCCGGATTGGATGGCATGATCTATGGCCAGCTTCTTGATGTTACCGCTGATGGTGATCATATAGACAAGGATTCACTTTTTGAAATCCAGGATAATAAGACCGGTGGTCTATTTAAGATCTCTTGCCTGATTCCGATGTATATTAATGGTGAAGACAATGATGACTATTACATCAGACTTGGTTCTTTGATCGGACAGATTTTCCAGAATCAGGATGATCTATTTGATATGATAAAAACGGAAGAGCAGATGGGCAAGAATCTTTCTGATGTCAAAAACAACAAAGGCACCGCACTGAGCATCTATTCAGTTGAAGAACTTAAAGATCTTATCGGTGAAGAATTTGTTCAGCTGGATGAATATCTTAAGGATGCCAGTTTTGATACGACAAACCTTAAAGAGCTATTGTATAAACTGAAAACGAGGTAATCATGGATCTAGAACAGATTAAAAACCCTTTATTTCTAAAAAATTTAAGTGGCAGTGATCTTAAAGATCTCTGCAGTCAGATAAGAGGATTCATCATCGACTACTGCAGCAAAAACGGTGGATATCTTTCCGGCAATCTTTCAGCCGTTGAGCTCAGTGTAGTTTTAAACAAAGTTTTTGAACAGGATGATCTGCTTCTTTTTGACGGAAATGATCTTAACTATACTAACAAGATCCTCAATGGCAAGATAGATGAACTGCAGGTCAATTCCAATGGAGCTTATTCACTGGCTAACGCGATAGGACTTTCTGTATCAAGAGATCTTGACCACGCTCATCACAATGTCGTATGTGTTGTGAATTCGCTGGATCTGCTTTCGGGACGCTATATAGAAGCACTGAACCTGATTTCATCTTTAAACAGAAAACTGATCATTGTTTTTAACGATGATACGACGATCGACAAAGGCATCGGCCTGGTCGATAAAATGTTATCGACATTGAGGAATACCCGTTCATACAACAGCCTTAAGGAAAATGTTAAAGGAATAATCAGACCAGCCAAGAAAGGCAAAGAGATCATTGAAAACATCCATAACTTCAAGACCAACCTCAAGAAAAATATGCTGGATGAAGGCATTTTCTCAGAATATAATATCGATTATATCGGTCCGATAGATGCCCATAATCTCAAGGAACTTGAACGAGCTTTTGATATTGCCAAAGAGAAAGATTATCCGGTTGTCGTGCATTGCATCTCTACAAGCGGTAAAGGCTATAAATTCGCTGAAGCATCTACGAACGGTTCCTACAATCATGTCTCTCCATTCAATAAGGACAGCGGTGAATTTGTTGTAAGTGAAAAAGAAGATTTCCTTTTTGCGAAGACCATCGTTGGAAAGACCTATGAGAAGATGATGGCTGATAACGAGAATCTTCTCTGCATTACCAGTCGCAACAGCAATGACTATGGCGTCACAAATATCTTTGCGAAGTACCCATTAAGAAGTTTCGATACATCTTCAAGCGGTGATAATACGCTCTCTTTCGCATCAGGGCTTGCACTTGATGGCAAGATCTGTCTTGTACCGCTTAAATCATTTGAACTTGCAAATGCCTTTAGAGTATTAAAGAATCAGATATGCAAGCTCGATAAACCTATGCTTATAGGAATCATAGATAACGGAAATCTTAATTATGACCTGCTCAATAATCTTGACAATGTC
>JAFWKS010000391.1 GCA_017511325.1 Erysipelotrichaceae bacterium | reverse complement strand
GTGAAAAGGAAGATGAGATAAACAAAGAATTCGGTGAATACATGAAGGGAAGAGCCGACAAAGTCGTTCTGGTCGGAGAGAAACAGACCAGGATGATCAAGGAAGGCCTTCTAAGCAGTGGTTTTGCCAAAGAGGACATAATCGTTACAGACAACGTCAGACAGGCTTTTGACTACATCTATAAGAATTTCTCTATCAAGGATACGATCCTGTTAGAGAACGATCTGCCTGATGCATTTAATGTTTAAAAGTGATAGAATGGGGAATGTTATGAAAATTTGTGTTGCAGTGTTTTTCGGCGGCAAGTCGACCGAGCATGAGATAAGCTGTATCAGTGCCAATCAGGTCCTGCACGCCTTGAATAGTGAAAAGTATGATGTCTTGCCGGTATACATCTCAAAAGAGAATGAATTCTATATCGGTGATGAGCTTTTTGATCTGGCCAATTATGCGGATTTCATCAAAGATCCGGGCAAAGTTCTTCAAAAAGTTACTATCTATAAGGATGGCAACAGTGTTAAAGTCAAACCTATAAACGGCTTTTTCAAGAAGTCGATCAACATCGATGTTGCTTTTCCGGTCGTTCATGGTACCAATGTTGAAGACGGTTCTTTAGCCGGTTTTCTGCAGATGCTGGATCTGCCATTTACTTCATGTGACGTCTTAGGCGGATCTATAGGCCAGGATAAAGCAGTGATGAAAGATGTCTTTAAGGCCAATGATATTCCGATGGTCGATTATTTTGTTGTTTACGGCAATGATTTTGCAGAAAACTATGAAGAATATCTCAAGAAGGCAAAGAAGATCAGATTCCCGCTTATTGCCAAGCCGGCCAATCTTGGTTCATCGATCGGCATCGAAGTGATCAAGAAGGCTGATGAATTCAAGGAAAAGATCGAAGAATGCCTCAAATACGATTTCAAGGTCGTAGTTGAAGACATGATCAAAGATCTTAAGGAAGTCAATATTTCCGTAATCGGAAACCAGAACAAGGCAAGATTCTCGCCGATCGAAGAAGTCAGCAACGGTTTCCTTGATTTCGACAAGAAATACAATCCTAACGGCGGTGCCAAAGGTTCCAAGACAAAGGGCGTCAAAAACGCTAGCGCATCAAAGGGCATGGCTTCAACAGTCAGGATCGTTCCGGCAGACCTTAAGCCTGAACAGCAGAAGATCATTGAAGAGACCGCTCTAAAGGTATTCAGAGTCCTCAATTCCTTCGGTCTGGTCAGGATAGATTTCATGATCGACCGCAAGAGCGGGGAAGTCTATTGCAACGAGATCAACACGATCCCAGGCTCTTTGGCTTTCTATCTGTGGAAACATGCGGGAATTGAATTTGACGCAGAATGCGATGAGATGATCGAAAACGCCCTGAACAGATATGCTTTAAAGGGCAAGAAGACCTATTCGTTTGATACGACTATTTTGGAGAACTACAGGAAGAAATGAAGAAGACGACCAGAAAAATCATTATCCTATTCATGATTGGAATGATGTTCATAATTTCCGTGCTGTCATTGGCGGTACGCCGATGAAGAAGATCATTTGCGCTGTTTTTGTACAGCTTTTTCTTTGCGGGTGTGCGCAAAGCGAGGAAGACAAGCTGAAGAAGATCGGCTACAGTGAAGATGAGATCGTTTTCATCATGAAGCTGGCTGAGGAAAACAGGGCCAGATTTTTGCAAGGCCGGAAGGATGAACTGCTTAAATTCATCAGCAAGGAAGGCTTCAAGGAAGAAAACCTGGACAGCTATCTTGAGTGTGCAGGAGACTCTGATGAAGATTTCGTCATTGAAAAGGTGAACAAGGGTATCATGACAAAAGACAATGCCGCAAGACTGAAGGCTTTATACAGTTCAGAGTACTACATTCCTGAAAAGGAAGAGCTTTATGTTGAATATCTTTACAGATATCCGGCATTAAGAGATGTCATTGAACTGGTAAACACAAAGCGCTATCTTGATCTATACACTGACATACAGCCTGTCGATATGAGCAAGGGCTATCTGATCCTGGTCAACAAGTATTATCAGCTGGCGGAAGATTATGAACCTGAAGATCTTGTTGCAATAAGCGAAGTTCCTGGAAGAGGCTATCTGCGTAAGGAAGTATATGAAGCCTACAAGACTTTATATGAAGATGCTGAAAAACTCGGATATAACCTGAATGTCGTATCCGCATACCGTTCCTACAGTACGCAATACAACCTCTATAACCGCTATCTGAGCATCGATCCAAAGGAAGTTGTCGATACCTATTCAGCCAGACCCGGTCATTCTGAACATCAGTCAGGGCTCTGCCTTGATGTATCCATACCGGGCTATTCACTGGATGATTTCTACAAAACCGAAGCTTCCAAATGGCTGGCTGAAAACTGTCATAAATACGGTTTCATCATCAGATATCCTGATGACAAGACCGATATCACGGGCTATCAGGGAGAGCCATGGCAGTTGCGCTATCTTGGCAAAGAAATAAGTGAAGATGTATTTAAAAGAGGCATTACATACGATGAGTATTATGCCTGTTTCGTGGAGTAAGATATGAATAAAAATGGACAAAAAGTATTAATAGGCGTATTCGGGGTCATTATCTTCTGTCTGGCCATTGTCCTTGGCCTTTTGACTAATGGCATTTTTAATCCCAAGAAACCTGAAGGAGGCGAAGTCAAACCGCCGGTAGAAGTCGTTGAGATCGATCCAAGCGAGACTCAGAAGGCTAAATTCAGGGAGAACTACGATACGAATAAAGAGA
Organism: Erysipelotrichaceae bacterium; assembly: GCA_017511325.1. The sequence continues at coordinate 661 of JAFWKS010000391.1, read as the reverse complement.
TCAACGAGGACTATGTCGGAGATCTGTTCTTTGATTCAGGTCTCTTATCGGTAAACTTTGTACAGGCAACATCCGTCTATAAGGAAAACGGCGAAATGTACAAGTTCTATACTGAAAGCGGCAAAGAAGTAACTGACCCGGAAGGATATACAGGCAACGACGTCTATATCTGGACATACTGGAAGACCGGTGAGTATGACTACAATGACAATGGCGGTTCAACTTTCATGGATTACCGCAACTTCCTCTCTGATCAGAACATCATCATCTATGGTCACCATTTTTCTGTCTGGAATGATGAGACCAGAACAAAGGCTTTTACACCGCTGGAGAAATTCATGGAAGAGGAAAACTATGAGCCGAACAAATATGTCACGATGGTCCTGGAACACGAGATCCGCAAATATGTCGTGGCTTATGTATACGAATTCGATGCGACCGTTTCTTCATACTTTGACGATTTCCAGTACTGGCGCACCAATTATGCCTATGATGACTATACCCATCAGATCGACAACGATTACTACGCCCGCTACATCAACAATATGGAAAGAGTCAAACTTTACGATACCGGCGTTGAGCTTTCGACCAATGACCGTACTTTGACTTTGCAGACCTGTATCTCAGGCCATACCGGTGAACTCTTTGAGATCCTGGTGCT
>JAFWKS010000390.1 GCA_017511325.1 Erysipelotrichaceae bacterium | reverse complement strand
CCAGTTTGAAGTAGGCTTCGGTTATCTTTGCTGCACTTCTTTTCGGATAGTCAACGTGCACGATGGTGATCGGTGTTGGTTTCTTATGGATCACGGCGATATCGTTAGTGAGGTAATACCGGTTCGTGCGGTTTATGTCATCTTCAAGTGACATGCCTCGATTGGAGGCAGATTCTTTCGGTTTGACATAAGCCCTGTTGCTATTAGGATACTTCATCTTTTCACCCAAGTAATATTATATAATATAGATGAAATTAAATGCTAGTTTACTTGATTATAGCTGTTTTTTGTTTTATTATAAAATGTACTGGGAGAAAAATATGGAGAAACTGAACTTGACACCAGAGGCGATTCTTAATAAAGAATTTGAAACTGATTTCAAAGGATACAACGCTGAACAGGTTGATGCGTTTTTAGATGAAGTTCTGGAAGACTATCAGAAAATGGAAGATAATGTCCAGGAATTATTGGATGCGGTCTCTTCTTTGCAGGATCAGGTAAAAGATTTGAAGGCAAAGAATCTTGAACTTGAAGGTCGTAAGATGGTCTTCGATCTGTCGAATACAACTTCGTACTCTTCAGTTGATGTATTAAAGAGAATCTCACGTTTGGAAGAATATATCTACAACAAATAACATTCAGACAATCGCTGCTTAGGCAGAGGAAAGTCCATGCTCGCACATCCTGCGATGGATGTAGTGATTATGCCGGGTGAGAAAGTAAGCCTGGGCAGTGCAAACTGACGGCTGGCGATTTTCCTAAGGGAAACTATGGAAATAGCCTGTAAAAGTGTCAAAGAGACGAGTCTGCTAGAAATAGCAGAGTGGAACGCGATAAACCCCATAAGCGAGAAACCCAAATAATGGTAGGGGAACCGGTAATAACGAATTGAAGCGATTTGCCGGGCGCGCAAGCGCAGATAAATGATTGTCCAGTACAGAACATGGCTTATTAAATGTTGTTTGTAGAATAGACCGCAAGGTCTTTTTTCTTTACTAAAATGACTTGAATTATATTCTTGCAGATTATAAAATAATAAAGAACTAATTGTGATATTATAGTTTTATGAATTTACCTAACAAATTAACATTATTCAGAATCGTTCTGGTACCGGTATTATGTCTAGTATGGCTTTTTCCTTATGATCAGTTTGGCGTTGCATTTGGCAGCCTGACTGTAGGAGGAATATCTGTCTCTTATTTGAATCTTATCGTTCTCGCCATCTTTGCCATCGCTTCATTTACGGATTTCCTTGATGGAAACATCGCGAGAAAAAACAACATAGTAACGACTTTCGGCAAATTTGCCGATCCAATAGCTGACAAGTTGCTGGTTAATACGATGCTTATTATTATGACCTATAAGCGGATGATCCCGCTTGTCTGCTGTATCGTTATGATCTTAAGAGATATCATTGTTGATGGCTGCAGAATGATTGCAGCGCAGAAAGGCGTAGTTGTTTCTGCCGGCATGTTGGGTAAACTTAAAACCGCTTTACAGATGGTCACAATCGTTCTGATTATTTTTAATAATATTCCTTTTGAGATCTGGAACATTCCACTGGATGAGATCCTTATATGGTTTACGACTTTCATCTCTATAGCCGGCGGATATTCATATTTCATGCAGGTAAAGGAATATATTTTTGAATCGATGTAGGAAAAACCCACGATTGTGGACATAATGTATTGGAGGAATTCTTAATATGGCAAAAAAGGAAGAGACTTTACAGCTTAATGACGATAAAAAAGAACAGCTTCTCAATGAAGCCTTGAAGACGATCGAAAAGCAATATGGTAAAGGTTCGATCATGAAGCTTGGAGAACATGCCTTCGTTGATGTCGATACGATCTCTACCGGTTCTTTGGCTATAGACTACGCTTTGGGCGTTGGCGGTCTTCCTCGAGGCAGGATCATTGAGATATACGGTCCTGAATCT
>JAFWKS010000389.1 GCA_017511325.1 Erysipelotrichaceae bacterium | reverse complement strand
GATATAAAACGCTCCAAAATAAAGAAAAGGAGGAACTATTATGTTCAAGAAAATGATTGCATTACTGCTCGCAACGCTTATGATCGTTTCATTGGCTGCCTGCAGCAATTCTTCTTCCAATGAAGAAAAAAATCCGTCAGAAAACAATGTTTCTGATCAGGAACAGACAGAAAAAGCAGATAACGGCAGTATGAGCGGATCAGACACTGCGACATCCGCTATCGGTACCGTTGCCAACACGCTGGCAGAGGATGAGGATACGCTCATTGCTACCTACGCCGATAAGTTTGAGCAGAAGACTTATACCGATTCCGAAAGCGGCCTTTCGATCACCTATAATCTATATCTGCCGGAGGGGTACGATGCGTCCGGTTCTTACCCGATGGTGGTCTTTATCGGCGATTCCAGCTGTGCCGGAAGTGATGCTACGGTATCCCTGACACAAGGGCGCGGCGGTCTTGTATGGGCTACGGAAGAATGGCAATCGGTCTATCCGACAATCGTTGCAGTGCCGACCTATCCGGAAACGATCCTGGATGACCATGGCAGCTACACCACGACCGAATATGTGGAGCTCACAAAACGTTATATCGACTACATGAGCAACGAATATGCCGTCGATACAAACCGTATTTACGGCACCGGGCAGTCTATGGGCTGCATGACGACACTTATCCTTGCATCAGAATATCCAGGTCTGTATGCGGCCTGCATGTTCGTTGACGGCCAGTGGGATATCAGTACTCTGTCAGGGCTGGAAAATCAGACCTATGTCTACTTCGCTGCTGAAGATGATGAAAGAGCGTGGAACGGAGCGCAGGAAGTGATGTCCATGTTTGATGCAGATTCGGCATCCTACAAGTACGCCCAGTGGGACGGCAACTGGTCTGCTGATGAATTGTCTGATGCTGCAGGAGAACTGTTTACCGCCGATGAAGATCAATACTTCATTTCTTGGGCAACAGGAACCGTAAAAGCTAATGGCGGTGACATGGGTGGAGGCTCTTCGTATCATATGGCATCCTTCGATTATGCATATAACTGCGTTGCTGTTATGGAGTGGCTGTTCCAGCAAAGCAAATAGTTATCCTCATCAGAATAAAATCAATCTATTGATTCAACACCAACCAAAGAAATAGAGCTTCCGCCGCAAATTGACGGAAGCTCCTTTTGTTTTCAGTTCAACCATTTTTACGAGCTCTTGTAACTGGAAACTAATTTGACATCGGTATCAGATAGTTAATCTTCAAGATGTCTTACTATCACCTTATCCAGACAAACTGAGAATTCTTTCATGAATAAAGAATTACACATATTTTAAATAAGCAATTATCATCATATGTTTTCATAACAGAACAGTATCTATAATTTATATGCAGTCCCTGCATCTTTTCTGTAACTTCATAATGTGGTCTGATCGGATCGATCACGAACATCGTCCGCTTGTCTCCGGTCAGGATGATCAGCACCTTGCCGTTGGTGACATCTTTTCTGATCTCGATGTCACTCACATCCATGTTCAGTCTCTTCATCTCGCTGATCAGGAACGATGTAGTCGGATCATCTTCTCCCAGCATTTCCAGTGTTTTGGCTTTCATTCCTTTTGAGGCACATACTGCTCCGACATTTAAGGGACAGCCGCCTGCAGAATTACAGATGAACCGGGCATGGGAAAAATCACCTTCGATCGGATAGGTGTCAGACTCATAGAAACTGTCGACACTGCTTCCCAGTATTGTGAGTAAGTATTTATCCATATCTTAATTATAGTTGAGGCAGGTGATTTATTATTTTTTTTCATATAATGAGAGTGAGGAGATCATGAATAATGTTTAAAGATATCAAAGAAGCTGAAGCTTATATCAGAAAGAATGAGATAAGATTCGTCGACCTGAAACTGGTCGATCTGAAAGGACGTTTCCGTCATATCACGATCCCGGCAGAAAGACTAAGCGCCAGGACGATGAAAGACGGTATCGGATTCGATGCCTCCAATTACGGCTATGCGAGCGTTGAGAAGTCGGATATGGTATTTTATCCGGATCTGTCATCAGCATTCATCGATCCATTCATGAAAGAGAAAACACTGTCGATGATGGCTGATGTCTATGCGATAAAGCATCCGCACAATATACCGTTTGAACAGTATCCGCGCAACGTGGTGAAGGCAGCGATAGATTATATGAAGAAAGAAGGGATCGCTGATGAAATGATCATCGGTCCGGAATATGAGTTCTCTGTCTTTGACGGGATGAGCTGCAACGTTTCCGCAAAACAGATCGGCAGTGAGATCCTGGTCGATGAATCTGACAGTCTTAATGGGATCTATACGAGACCTAAAGACGGTTATCATATCGATATCCCGAGCGATCTGAATAACGATCTGCGCAGCCGTATCTGTGAACTGATGAAGGATTGCGGCATCGAAGTCAAATATCATCATCATGAAGTCGGCGGCAGCGGACAGATGGAGATCGAAGTCGAACTGGGTGAGATGGGCAAGCTCGCCGATCAGACGATCCTGACGAAGTATCTGATCAGGAATGCGGCAGTTCAAGAGGGGAAGGTCGCGACTTTCATGCCTAAACCGGTCTATGGTGAAGCCGGCAACGGCATGCATGTGCATATGCTGCTTAAGAAGAAGGGAAAGAATATCTTCTATAAGAAAGATGCCTATGGCAATCTTTCGGATACCGCCATGTATTTCATTGGTGGCTTGCTCAAGCACATCAATTCTTTATGTGCTTTATGCAATCCGTCCACCAATTCCTACAAGCGACTGGTCCCGGGCTTTGAAGCACCGGTAACGGTCGGTTATGCCTGTGCCAACCGCAGCGCCATCATCAGGATCCCGAGCTATGCCAAGAGCGCTGATTCGGTGCGTTTTGAACTGCGCAATCCTGATGCCACCTGCAATCCGTATCTTGCCTATGCCGCTATCCTGATGGCAGGTCTTGACGGAGTGATCAATCACATCGATCCTAAGGATCGCGACTGGGGTCCTTTCGATCTCAATCTCTATGATCTTTCAGAAAAAGAGAAAGCCAAGCTCGAACATCTTCCTGTTTCGCTTAGTGGAGCTCTGGAAGGACTCAAGAAGGATCATGATTTTCTGCTCAAGGGGAATGTCTTTTCTAAAGAACTGTTGAATAACTGGATAAAGGCGATCGAAAAAGAGAACGATGAGATCAGCAAGATACCGCATCCGGCAGAATTTGCGCATTACTTTGATCTGTAATTGTTATAATAGATAAGTATTAAGGGGGATTTTGATATGGATCGTCCTGAATTTACAAAGCGTGCGGTAATTACCGGCGGTATGCCTTATGGCAATAAAACTCTGCATTTCGGCCATGTCGGCGGTATGTATGTCCATGCGGATGTCTATGCGCGTTTTCTGCGTGACCGCATCGGCAAAGACAATGTCATCTTCGTATCCGGTACGGACTGCTACGGTTCGCCGATCGCTGAAGGTTACCGCAAGAAGATCGAAAATGAAGGATATAAAGGCACGATCGAAGACTATGTCATGGAGAACCATCTTGAACAGCCTATAACCTCTACACCGGCTGCTTCAAATTCTTCTAATGAATGAGATTATAATATACCACCGCCGGATACTTTACCAAGGTCGACATCAAAGGATCCGTTGATTTTGCCTGTCTGCACATCGATCGATTCATAATCGGATCGAAGCACTTCATATGCATATACTTTTTTCCCACCAGCTACTTTTCCAATTGTTCTTTCGCAAGTTCTTTTTGCTGATGGAATACTGCAGTTCTCCGTAATACGGATAATATGCATCATAATCTTTCCATTTATTTCACTTGGACATCATGCCATTGACAGCTTGATCTGTAAGTGATAACTTCTATATCTCCTTGCAAAAAAACTTCTCTGGAATGATTATCATCAGATGATATCAGATGTCTCTGATCCTCTTTGCCGGTACTCCGGCAACCATGGTGTTGCTAGGAACATCTTTTGTTACAACCGCCCCAGCAGCAACCACAACATTATTGCCGATCGTCACACCAGGCAAAATCACTGCATTGGCACCAATCCAGACATCATCACCGATCGTAACTGGTGCCGCATAGCCTAGCCACTCCCTTCGCATTTTCAAATCAAGAGGATGATTGGAAGTTGTAATCACCACATTAGGTGCAAGCAATACATAGTCACCGATCGTGACCCTTCCTCGATCCATGATACTGACGTTGTAATTGATGAAAACGTTATGACCGATTCTGATATTTTTACCGTTATCACAATGAAAACCCGGATAGATCACAGGATTGGCGCCGATTTGGTCAAATAGTTCCCTGATAACTGATAATCGTTCTTCGTTTTGAGTGATTGACAAGGCATTAAGTTTCTCACAAAGCGTAAGAGCACGTTGTTTTTCTTTTGCCTTTACTGGATCTTTCATATCATAAATTTCCCCATTCATATCTTGGTCTTTTCACCCCTTTCTCTTTGTATTATTATCAGTTTTTGTTCCTTCAGTAACCCGAAGAAAGCTTATAAAGGTTAATTCCTTCTTTTTTATTCTTCTCTTATCTCTTTAAAGGAATAACAACGACAAAAAGAATGATATCAAACCCTCTTCATTTTCTTTATGAAAAAAATGAAAGTAAAAAGGTTTCAACAATTTAAAATTTGCCCTTAAACATTGTAAAAGTATTCTTTGGGTTTTCCGCAACCCATCTGTTTAACCCTGTTCTATACCAGAGTAAT